>JADLHS010000044.1 GCA_020848635.1 Limisphaerales bacterium | reverse complement strand
GGTGGTGTATTTCCAACCGCCCGGTTCGCCGAGGCTGACCAGCGGGCTGTCGAGCGGACAAATGCCGAAGCCGCGACCATCAGCCCCGAACACGGCCACGCCCGTGTCCACCGCGAAGAGATCGTGGTTAGCGCCCGGCACGATGTCCTTCGCGGGATCAATGTTCGATCCGAGTCGGCCGACGCGGAACTGCGGCGACTCGATGTCGAACGGCAGGCAAACCCATGCCGCTTCCGGCCACGGATCGGCGGGCTTGTTGTGAATCGTGATTTCCAGATCGAAACAAGGCGGCGAACTCCAACAGTTGTAGGCGACGACACGGGTTGTGACGCCGAATGGCACATCCGCACTTGCCGTCGCCTCCATAATTCCCTCTGCGGCGATCCAGGAATTCGTGTAGCGCACAGTGAAATTCGTGGGCGAGGTTGCGCGGTAAGGCACGACGCTGGTCAGTGGCATGGAAGGTTTGCCGAGTTCGTTGAGCGCCCAATCGGCGTTGATCTTCACATAGCTCTGGACGTAAGTAGCCACGTTGTTTGAATCAAACCGTTCGTAGAGCAGTTGGCCGAAGCCGAAAGGTGAAATTGGAAAAGCGGCCTCACGGGAGACATCCCTCCTCGCCGCCGAAATCACCGTGCCGGAGGCTGGGTTGAGTTTCACGGCCAGTTTGCCCACCAAAGTGTGTTTCTTGGGCTCACTACTTGGATGATACCAGAACTCAAAAGGCGAGTAGCCCAGAACGAGTGTTTTGTAACCCATCGGCGGAACATCCCAAGCTTGGATGCGCAGCCGCTGTCCGTCGCCCGAAAGCACCCCACAATGGTCCCGGTCTTCGGGAGCGTGAAGGTCGCCTCGGTCGTCCAGTGTTGAGAAAACTCCTTCAGTGGATTTCGCAGTGGTGAAAGAGCTAAACCGTGTCCACGGCAGCGGATTGAAAACTACAATGCGCGGGCCGTTCTGCGCAACGGATTCCGCGAGCGTCCTCATCTGGCTATCCAGCACCGGCTGGATGAGCCGATGGGCGTTTTCAATATACGCGGTGTGCTCCACCCAGGAACTTTCCAACCGCTTGAACCTCCCCACCGCGCGCTCGGTCCGCCACGTTTCGCCGTAGTTCCATTTCGTGTCCTTGCCGTAGCCGGTGATCCATGACTGCGAGCCGCCCCAAGTGTGTTCGCCGTAAAGCAGACTTTGCTCGTAAGCCTTCGCGACCGTGTCATTGATGTCCGGCGTCTTCACACCCCACGTGCCCAGCATCGTGTTGAGCAACTCGGCGGTGGTGATGGCGGGACGGAGGTTGCGGGCGAGTTTCGCGCCTTGCGGATCGCTCATCGGCCCGTGAATCCAAGTGTCCGGCATGTCGCCACGCACGATCGGAAGCTCGGGTTTCTCGGCGAGAATGGCGTCGGAAAAGTCCGAGAGCCGACCGATGCGGACCTTGACCCCGGGGAGTTCTTGCTTTGCCTGTTCAAGGAGTTTCTTCACCTCCTCCGGCGTGGGCGGGCCGTGGTTGTCGCCGGTGTGGATGAGCGCGAGCCACGTGCGGTACGGCCAGTCCTTCGGAGATGCCAGACCAGTGCCGTACTGCTGCGCGGAGTACATCGTCAACACCCGCGAACCATCCGGGCCTTCCCACCAGAACAACGGCGGCACCTGGGGTGAACGGCTGGCCGGGTTGCAGCCGAGGTGCAGGAAATCCACACCGGCGTGCCGCAACATTGTGGGGATGAACCACGAGTGGCTGGGCACGTCGGTCATCTTCGCATCGCGGGGCAACGGCAAGCCGGCGTCGCGCGCGAGCTGTGAGGAGAAGTTCATGCCGCGTACGAGGTCTTCCGCCTCCAGCAGTTCCGTGTGCGTGGTGAAGGGCAGCGCGTGGACCACGAACCGCCCATCCCGGAACGCCTGCAGGACACGCTTTTTGCGCTCCGATGTCTGGCCCGGCCAATCCTCGGTGATCTTTTTCATCGGCCACCCAGGGAGGGTCCAGGCGAACTGCTGTTCCGGCGGCAGACCGCGATTCTGGTCCACCACCTGGAGCGCCTGGTCAATCATCGTGGTGCGGTACTTCGTCACAATGTTCGAAGCCATGTCGGTGTAACCGATGTCAAAGTGGGTCTTGAAAACGATGATGACCTGCCGCACTCCGGGTGGACTCGACTCACCCGGCGGCAGATTTGTATCGGCGGAAGTAATGAAAGCGGTGTTTGCCGCGAAGATGAGGCCGGCCAGGAGGGAGAAGAGGCGGTTCATGGACACGCGGCTTTCACTCAAACTCGATCTCCGCAATTGTCGGCCCTTCCGTGGCAGCGAGGATATTCAGGCGAAACTCCTGCGCCTTGACCGGCGCAAATTTCTTCTGGAAGTTACCGCCGATCTGCTGGCCCGTGAACAGCGTCCTCCACTCGTTGCCCGCACGATATTGGAACTCAAATTCCTGCACGCGCTCACCGATGGATTCAACCATGCGAACTTGCTGGATCGTCTGCGGCTTTCCAAGGTTGGCAGCGATCCAGGCCGACTTCGTTCCACTGTCCGTGGCCCAGCGGGTCTGGGAATCGCCATCAAATGCCTCTTGCGGGCCAAATTCGGCGGCTTGTTTCTGGTACACATTCGAAGCGCTGGCTTTCACCTCGGGGCTCACACTGACGCCGGGAAGATCCATTGCCGAGCCGTCGAGTTCGAGTTTGATAATGGTGTCAACCGGGTCGAGCGGTTGCGCGGCCATGCTTATTTCAACGGCGTGATCAGTCTGGCGAAAAGTGACCTGCCCACCGGCCAGCAAAGATGCGTCCTTGATCTTTCGGGGCAGTGGCGGAAGCGTCACCGAGGACTTCGCAGAGCTGAGCAGGTGAAGATAGACAGTGCTGCCCTTGCGCGTGCTGGCAAGCGTCCTGGTTGATTTCCATGGACCACCTCGGGTGCCGTAAATGCTTTCGCCGTGCTGGCCGAGCCAGGCGCCCATCTGTTGGAGGCGCTCGACCTGACGCGGTTCAATCTCGCCGGTGGGCATTGGCCCGACGTTGAATAACAGGTTGCCATCACCGCCGGCGCACCGGATGAGCGCGTGGAGACAATCCGGCAGCGACTTCATTGGATCGTTCGGCTTCCAGGCCCACTGATTGCAAATGGTCATGCAGGTTTCCCACGGTCGCTGGTCCTGATACTTGCCGATGGTTTGCTCCGGCGTGTCGTAGTCGCCCGGATTTTCGCGGGTTTGCGCGGTGGTCCCCGCCATGCCTTCGCGGCCTTTGCCCACTCGGTTGTTGATGATCAAGGAATCCTGGAGCGAGCGGCAATGGCGGTAAAGCTCCTGGCCAAGTTCCACCGTCCACGGTGACTCCCATTCGCCGTCGAACCAGAGCACGCCGAGCGGGCCGTAATTTTCCAACAGCTCGGCCACCTGCCCCTTCAGATACCGGTTGTAGCGCTCCATGTTCGGAGCGGGCTTGTTGCTTTTGCCGCCGGGACTGCCCAGCGGGTAATCCGGATGCCGCCAGTCGCAAACCGAATGATAGGTGCAGAAGACGATCCCCTGCTCCCGACAGGCCTCCGCGAGCTCCTTGGTCACGTCGCGATGGAACGGCGTGTTCATGATGTTGTACTCCGTGAGCTTGGTGTCCCATAGGCAAAACCCGTCGTGATGCTTGGTCGTGAGCACGAGGTATTTCATGCCGGCGGCTTTGGCGATTTTCACCCACTGGCGGGCGTTGAAATTCGTGGGGTTGAATTGCCGGTAGAGCTGGTCGTACTCCGCCGCTGGCACTTGCGCGCCGCGTGACCAACCGATCTCGGTGCCCTTGAGGCTGATCGGCCCCCAATGGATGAACATGCCGAAGCGCGCATCCGTCCACCGTTGCAGCCGCTCCGGATAGGCCGCCGGGGCGGTTGGGGTCTTGGTTTCGGCAGCGTTCAGATTCAGGCCGGTCAGCAGGACGGTGGACAACAGCAACGATTCCAAACGGTGGGTTTTTCTGGTGAAGCGGTTGGAGTTCACGCACACCATTTTGGATTCTCGCTGTGGACTCTGGCAACTGTAAACGGTAACGGAAAGCGCAGCCGGTGGCCCGCAACCGATGCGCCAACCGCCGGGAAAAGGGAACTGGTGCGGGTCAACGGAAACGTTGGGACCGCAAGCCGACCGCAAGCAACGTGGGGTGCCGCCAGCTACAGGTAACGCTCGGTGCGTGGCTGGTCAAATGGCCCGGCGGCGGCGCACCATCCCGACCAAGAACCCAAAAGCCGCCGCTCAGAACTTCTTGATCAGGATGTTCCGAAAGGCGACGGGATCGTTGTGACCGGCGAAACCAAAGAAGCCGCTGGTGCGGTCTTTGCCCGGATGCGCGCTGTGCGCCATGACATTCGCCATGTCCACTTTGCTCACATCGGCATCGAGGATCACCGTGCCATTGAGTTCCACCTTGATCGTGGCGCCCTTGACCGTCACTTGCTCGAAGTTCCATTCGCCAATCGGTCGTTGGTAGCCGCGGGCGGCGGCCACCATGCCATAGACCGAGCCATGGGCTTGTCGCGGATCGATCTGCTGGCCGGTGGCCTTTTCGTAATTGTCATCGAGCACCTGAATTTCGGTCATCCCATCGTAGGCGGCATTGTCATGACCGGGATAGCGAATGGCCAGGCCGTTGTTGCCCCCGGACGGCAGTTTGAATTCCAACCGGGCCGCGAAATCCGCGTATTCGTCCGTGGTGTAAATCGTGCCGCCTTTCTTCGGTCGGCAACGCATCGCGCCGTCCACGACTTCGTACTCAGCCACCGGGCCACCCCAGCCGGCAAAGTCGCGGCCGTTGAAAACGGATTTGAAACCTTCGCCGTCATGACTCGCCAGAATCTTATTGGCTTCGTCCGCGCCGATTTCGCGGATGAAAATATTGCGCCAGCGGATTTCGCCGCCGTGCGTTTGCAGTTGGATCGGACCTTTCGCCGGCACGGGGGCCTTGCGGTCGTAATAATTTTCCAACGTCGCATGATCCACCACCAACTGGCCGTTCAACCAGACGCTCACGCGCGCGCCGACCATGAGAATGCGGACGGCATTCCACTCCCCAAACGGTTTGTCCGCGAGCACGAGCGGGTCCTTGCCGGGCGCGCCCGGACTGTTGTTCCACAAGCCGCCAGACCCCTTGTTGGCGCCGAGCGAGAATTTTGCCTGCTCGGTGGAGTCCCAAATCTGCACTTGCGGACAGCCGCGCAGGTAAATGCCGGAGTCAGCTTTGGCGACGGTCTTGTAATCCAGGAGTAACTCAAAATCGCCAAAATCCTTTTCCGTCGTAGCATAGGCCCCTTGGCCATCATTGATCAGCTCGTCTTGCGCAACCGTCCAGTGGGCTTTCATCGTTTCGGTCCATTTCGCAATTTGCGCCGCCCGTTCCTCCGGCGGCAGGGCCAGGAGCTTGCGATGATCAAAGGTATCGCCCCCGCGCCACCCCGCGAGGCCGTCGCCGACCAGGAGCGCGGTGAACCCCGCCGGAGGGGCGGCGGCGGCCTGAACGTTCGATGGCGCGGTCGCCAGCAAAACCAGCAGCGTGAGCGTGGTGCAAATCCAAGGGGAGAGTTTTTCGTTTTTCATTTTTCGATGCGGGCATAGTGCAGGTGCAGCCCTATTGAGCGCCAGATTTTTTTGAAGGGCGGCAAGGTCGCAACCGCCATTCCCGGATCGCCGCCGGCGGGTTCGGTGATGGCCCAGCGTTGGTTGCTGGTCACTATCTTTGGCAAACGCAAATCCGCGCGCCGCGGCGCGGTCAGGTTTCCCGCTGCTTGTCCGGGCGAAGGCCGAACTGGGTGAGTTTCTCCCGCAACGTCAACCGAGCGAGACCGAGCCAGCGCGCGGCCTGGGCCTGATTGCCTTCGGCCAACAGAATCGCCTGCGTGATGATTTCCCGTTCCGCTTCGGAGAGCAACTGGTCGCGGGCATCGGCAAGCTCGCCGCGTTGGGCCCGGGCCAAAAGCGCGGCCGCCAGCGCGGCGAGCGAACTCGGGGGCGCTCCGGCATCCGACAGCTGCGCGGCGAGAACCCGGTGCACGGTTTCGCCTTGGATCGCGAGGCCGCACGCCTGCAGCAACAACCGCCGCGTGACGTTTTCCAGCTCGCGAATGTTGCCCGGCCAGGTCTGGGCTTGCAGGAGGGCCATGGCCTCGGAGGTGATCGCGGGCGACTCGACGCCAAAATCGCCGGCGTACTTGCGCAGAAAATGATGCACCAGCGGAGGGACATCCTCGCGTCGTTCACGGAGGGGCGGCAGTAAGATCGTGACGACATTAAGCCGATGGAAAAGGTCCTGCCGGAATTCGCCCTCGCGAATCGCGGCTTCGAGATCGCGATGCGTCGCGGCGATAATGCGAACGTCCACGGAAAGGGTCTCGCTGCCGCCGACGCGCTGGAAGCTTTGCTGCTGGAGGACGCGCAGCAATTTGACCTGGGTAGAGGGCGGCAGATCGCCAATCTCATCAAGAAACAGCGTCCCCTGGTTGGCCTGTTCGAAGCGTCCGATCCGTCGCTGTTCCGCACCGGTGAACGCCCCGCGCTCGTGGCCAAAGAGTTCGCTTTCGATGAGGTTTCCCGGAATCGCGCCACAGTTGATGGCGATGAAACGCTCGTGGGCGCGGTGACTGTGCTGGTAAATTGCCCGGGCAATGAGTTCCTTGCCCGTGCCGGTCTCGCCACGAATGAGCACGCTGACAGGTTTGGCGGCGACGCGCCCGATGGCCATGCAAACGTGCTGCATGGCCCGGCTTGTGCCAACGAGCGCCGCCCGGGCGGATGGCGCGGCGTTCAGTTCCACCGGCTCGCGCATGAGCCGGCCGGCGGTAACGGCCTTTTGCAGGAGCCCCAGGAGGTCCGCTATCTCGAATGGTTTTTGCAGGTAATCGTACGCCCCCAGTTTGGTGGCTTCGATGGCCGTTTCAATGGTGCCATGCGCGGTCATGAGCAGGACCGGCAGGCGCGGCTGGGTCGCATGAAGCTGGCGCACCAATTCCAACCCGCCCAACCCGGGCAGGCGCAGGTCGGTCAGGACCACGTCAAACGCGGCTTGACCCGCCCGCTGCAAGCCGTCGTCGCCCCGGGCGGCGTGCGCCACCGTAAAGCCTTCGTCCTCGAGCACCTGCCGGAGGTTGGCGGCGAGGCGGACATCGTCTTCGATCAGGAGGATTTTTGGGTCGGCGGCCATGAAATATGGTCGGCGGAACGCTTTCGGTGTCAGGGGTTTGGGTTGCTCGAACTTGCCTCACCGGACGAGGCCCGGACGCTCGGCAAAACAATTCCAAAAGTAGTGCCCCGTCCCACTTGGGTTTGATACTGCAGTAAGCCACCGTTTTTTTCAACGATTCGCATTGCGATGGAAAGCCCGAGCCCCGTACCGGCCTCCTTGGTGGTAAAGAATGGATCAAAAAGCCGCTTTTCGAGCTCCGGTGCGATGCCCCTGCCGGTGTCGGCCACCTCCAAAATCACGACGGCCCGCTCCGCGCCCTGCACCACGACGCGATCAGCGCGGACGCGCAACGTCACCGTGCCCTCGCCTTGAATGGCTTCGGCGGCGTTGCGGATGAGATTGATGAGCACCTGCTTGATCAGCGCCACGTCCATGGATGTGAGAATCTTTTCGGCGGGCTCCAGCACAAGCCGCACCCCGCGCTTTTCCAGCGTGGAGGCCATCAAGGAATGAACTTCCACCAGGGGCAAAGCGGCGGAAACGACGGCGCGCTGAGGTTCCGACGGGCGGGCGAACGACAGCACATCCTGCACGATGCGTTCGAGCCGCACGATCTCGTCGCTGATGATATCCGCGTCGGCGAGTCCGGCCGGATTGCCTTTGATGTGTTTGCCGAGGGTGTAAAGGCGGGCTTTGATGGAGGTGAGCGGGTTGCGGATTTCGTGGGCGATGCCGGCCGCGAGCGTACCGAGCGTGGCGAGTTTTTCCTGACGTTCGAGGAGCGCTTCATTCTGCACCAACCGGACGCGCAGCGGAGCGATCAAGTCCCGGTAAATCACCACGCCCAATGCGCCCACAAGCCCAAGCATCACGAGAATCGCCCCGATCATCAGGAGGCGCAAAACGCCGAGCGCGCGGTTGGCCTCGGTGAGAAAAGACGCCTGGGCCTGCCGATGGGCCTCGGCAAGCTGACCGCCCAGGTTGAGGAGCCGTTGCGACTGTTGCTCAAAGTGGTCGAGTTGGGCGAACGCCTCCATGGTCACCTGGGCGGGCTGCCGGTTCGAGAGCACTTTGGTCGCAGCCTGCAGATATGCATCGAAGGCGGCGTTGATCTGGCCGAAGAGCTGCCGCTCCGGTTCCGTGGTCAGGTTGGAGTCCTGGTTGTTCAGCGGATCGTGCTGGTCAATCCAGTGGTCGAGCGCGGTGCTGGCCCGTTGAAACTCGGTCAGGGCGGCAGGCTCACGCCGGGCGGTGAACCGCAGCATGGTGTTGTTGAGCTGTTGCAGCCGGGCCTGAAAATCATCGGCCAGCCGAAAGCTTTCGAGCAGGCCGGACGTGAGGCGGCGTTCCAGCGAGGTAAAGCGTTGCCACGATTGCTGTACCGCCCAAAGCGACAAGGCGGCCATCACCGCAAGCGCGGCCACCAGAAACACGAAACGCGAACGATAGGTTTTGGTCATGGTCGCACAAGGAGCAAGAGCCGCTCCGCGTTGCCGCCTTCAGCAATATCCTGTCGGGCGGCGCGGGCAATGGGCTTTCTTCCTTTCATCGCTTCTATCATAGGATAACCAACTTACCAGAGCGCGGTCAGAGTTTAACCTATTTCTCCCCACGCCGGCCCCGGATTTGCCGCAAACCGCTGGTCCGCAGCGGAGCCGCCGACTGGCACGCCGGCGGCTAATGCTCATCCGACCACGCCCATGCCGGGCGATCAACAAACAACCAAAAGGAAAAATGGATATGAAAACAAACCTCACCCGCGTCCGCAAAACCGCACTCGCCGCCTGGTGCGCCATCGCCTTGAGTCCGGTCGCCTTGTTCGCGACCGACGCGCCCAAGGCAGTCCGGGAGCACGGCCGCATCAAGGCGGTTGACAATCAAAGCCAGCAACTCGTTGTCACCGATCAAAAGACCAAAGCTGAAGGGACGTTCAAGTGGAACGACCAGACAAAGTTAATCGAACACGGCAAGAGCGTGAGCGCCAGCGCTCTCAAAGGCGGCGTGCCCATCCAAATCACCTTTGCGCCGAGTCCCGGCATCCCGGTGCTGGAGCGCGTCACCCTCTCGCCGGCGAAGCGGCAAAAGCATTCGTCGTTGTCCCGCCTCTTTCCAAAGAAAAGTTAACGCAGCCCAACCAATATTGCCGTGCTTTCGAGCTCCAAGTCGCACGCGAAACCTCAATGCTTATAATTTATGAACTTACTACTTGATGCTCCTCAATCGGTTTCACGCCGTTACCTGCCCCGGCCGAGGCCCCGCCCAAAAACGATTGCCGACAAGCGCATTCTCGTTGCCGATGACGACGCCACGGTTCGGGCGGGACTGGTCGCCGTTCTCGAACTGGAAGGTTTTGTGGTGGACGAAGCCCAGAATGGCATCGAAGCCGTCAAGCACGCCGTCGAACACAAGTTGGATCTGGTATTGCTGGACCTCAACATGCCGCGCTGGGACGGCTGGACTGCATTCACCCAGTTGGATCGAGTCTTGCCTTTACTGCCGGTGATTGTCATTACCGCCCGCCCGAACCAGTACGAAAAGGCGATTCGTCTGGGCGTGGACGCCTTCATGGAAAAGCCGCTGGATTTCCCGACGCTGCTGGAAGCGATCGCAAAACTGATTCAAGAAGAACCCGCAAAGCATATTCAGCGCATCACGGATCGCAAGTTCGTCACATGGTTGCTGCCAACGCGCTTGAAGGAGTTACGACCGTGAACCAGCGCGTCCTGCTGGCCGATGACGATCCCGGCGTGCGCGGATCGCTCGCGGCCGCCCTGCGAAGTGAAGGTTACGTCGTGCTGCCCGCCAAGGATGGCCAGGAGGCGCTGGACATCGTTGCGGCGTTCGAGGTCGATCTCGTTATGCTCGATCTCAACATGCCGGTGAAGAATGGCTGGGATACCTTCGAGCAACTCACGACCCAACACCCGTTGACGCCCGTCATCATCATCACCGCCCGACCAAACCAATTATTCACGGCGCTATGCGCCGGCGTCGGCGCATTGCTGGAAAAGCCATTGGACATGAAAGTGTTGCTCCAGACCGTAAAAGCGGTAATGGCCGAATCTGCTGAACTGCGCCTGGCCCGGATTGCGGGACGCAAGACGGATTTCCGCTACCTGGCCGCCACCGGAAACTAGCCGGCCAATGCATCTGGTTGTCCCGCCTGGGCAGCGTTCGTAAGCTATTGAGGCCCGTCGGGGGGGCTGGATCGAGCCGGGCCGGCGGCGCGGGCCATGTTGTCCGCCAACTACCTTCCCCCGCCAAGCCACCCGTGGCCAAACACACCGGATCGCGCAGCGACCGGCAAAAGGAGTTAAGGTGAAAAATCTTCCCGCTCGCATTGACCTTGAATCAAGCAGATGTTCTGGGAGGATGAGAGTTCATTAATGGCGTCCAACGCGAGTCTCTACAGCGTCACGGAAGCGGAACTGCTTCAGCAGGCGCGCACTTCTGCAAACGGACTCTCCACGGAGGTAGCCGCAAAGATCCTGGCCGAAGTCGGACCAAACCGCGTGGGCATCGGCCAGCGGCACTCGGTCCTCCGCGATCTCCTCCACCGCTGCCGCAATCCGCTCGTCATCCAGTTGATCATCATCGCCACGGTTTCTTACATCATGGGCGATCTGCGCTCGACGGTTGTCGTTGGCGGCATGGTGTTCCTCAGCGTGTTCGTTTCCTACATCCAGGAGGCCCGCTCCTCCAAGGCCGTCGAGAAGCTGCAGAAGATGGTCAAAACAACCGTCACGGTGCTGCGGGACGGCAAGGCAGCGGAGGCGCCGCTCGAAGGAATTGTTCCCGGCGATGTCGTCCTTCTCGCCGCCGGCAGTCTGATCCCGGCGGACCTGCGGGTGCTCTCCGCCAAGGACTTCTTTGTTTCGCAGTCGGCGCTGACCGGGGAGTCCATGCCGGTCGAAAAAAATGCGGAGGCGAACCAGCCGGCGGGCCGCGGCCTGATTGAGTTCACCAATGCCTGCTTCATGGGTAGCAACGTACTCAGCGGTTCAGCGCGGGGCGTGGTGATCGCCACGGGTGCCAACACGCAATTCGGCGCCATTGCCGAGAAGCTGCTGGGCCAGCGCGAAGCCACCAGCTTCGACAAGGGCGTGGCCGGCTTCACCTGGTTGATGATCCGCTTCATGGTCGTGATGGTGTCCATCACATTCCTGATTGTTGGATTGACCAAGGGCAATTGGGCCGTGGCGCTGCTCTTCGCAATGTCCGTTGCCGTGGGACTCACGCCGGAAATGCTGCCGATGATCATCACCGTATGCCTGTCCAAGGGCGCGTTGATCATGTCTCACAAGAAGGTCATCGTTAAACAGCTGCACGCCATTCAAAATTTCGGCGCCATGGATGTGCTGTGCACCGACAAGACGGGCACACTCACCCAGGATCAGGTGGTGCTGGAACGCTATGTGGACGTGACCAACCGCCAGAGCGAAGACGTGTTGCGCTACGCCTACATGAACAGTTTCTATCAGACGGGCCTGCGCAACCTGCTCGACCGCGCCATCCTCGCCCACACCGATCTGGACGTGGAGCGCGACTGCCGCAAGGTGGACGAAATCCCATTCGACTTCAAACGGCGGCGCATGTCCGTGGTCATTGACTACGAAGACCGCCATGTACTGATCTGCAAAGGCGCGGTCGAGGAAATCACCTCCGTCTGCGAACACTACCAGGTGGACGAGGACATCAATCCGCTTATCAAGCTCATCCGCGACGATTTGATGGACGAATACCGCCACTTGAGCGCGGAAGGCTATCGCGTCCTCGCCATCGCTTACCGTGAGTTTGACCGCACCAAGCCGGTCTTCACCGTGGCAGACGAATCGCAGATGACCCTGCTCGGTTACATCGCCTTTTTTGATCCGGCCAAAGATACGTCCGCGAAAGCCATCGCGGCTCTATCCCGGCATGGCGTAGCGGTGAAGATTCTCACCGGGGACAATGAACTCGTGACGCAGAAGGTCTGCCACGATGTCGCCATGACGATCACGAAAATTGTGACCGGCCCGCAACTCGCCGCGATGGACGAAACGGCCTTCGCACGCGAGGTCGAAGCCGCCAACGTATTTGCCCGCCTGACGCCCGACCAGAAGGAACGGGTCATCAAGACGCTGCGGGCCAATGGGCATGTGGTCGGTTTCCTGGGCGACGGCATCAACGACGTGCTCGCGATGAAAGCGGCGGATGTTGGCATTTCGGTGGATACCGCCGTGGACGTGGCGAAGGAATCCGCCGACATCATTCTACTGGAGAAAAGCCTGCTGGTGCTCGAAGACGGTATCATGGAAGGCCGCAAGGTTTTCGGGAACATCATCAAATACATCAAGATGGGGGCCAGCTCCAACTTCGGGAATATGTTCAGCGTGGTGGGGGGCGCTTATTTCCTGCCGTTCCTGCCGATGGCGCCTCTTCAGGTGCTCGTGAACAATCTGCTCTACGATGTATCCCAGGTGGGCATTCCCTTGGACCATGTGGATGAAGAATACCTGGCCAGGCCGCGCCAGTGGAACATCAAGAGCATTCGCAATTTCATGCTGTTTATCGGGCCGATCAGCTCTCTCTTCGACTACGCGACATTCTTCCTGATGCTCTATTTCTTCGGTTGCACCGCCTTTAGCGCCGCCGGCACTTCGGCGGCGCAAAAGACGTATATCGAAAGCCTGTTCCACACCGGCTGGTTTGTGGAATCGCTGCTCACCCAAACGCTCATCGTCCATATCATCCGCACGCACCGCATTCCGTTCGTGCAAAGCCGGGCCAGCAAGCCCATGCTCTTCACCACGCTCGCCGTGATGGCGTTCGGCATGTGGCTACCGTTCTCACCGCTGGCCAAGTTCCTCGGATTCGTCCCGTTGCCAGCGATTTACTTTGTGTGGCTGGCGGGATTCCTCGTCACGTATGCGGTGCTCACGCATGGGGTGAAGCTCTGGTTCGCCCGCCGTTTCGGAACCGATTGATTATGCGCAGCATTCTGACAGCCCTGCAGGAAGGGCGGCTCTTTGAATTGCCGGAAGCCGGCAAGGACCGCGCCTTGGAGTTTCTCGCCCGCGTGCTGGACGCCAACCCGGACATCGTGGTGGGCACCGACGCCGTCGAGGAAATCAAGCAACGCGAGCAGCAGTGCAACACCGGCATCGGCCTCGGCGTCGGGGTGCCGCACGTCCGGACCAAGCGGGAGGATGGCGAGTTGTTTTGCGCCATCGGCTGGTCGCCGCAAGGCATTGATTACGGGGCGCCGGACGGAGAACATGTGCATCTCGTTTTCATGTATTACATTCCCGGCGCGCAGAAAAATGTTTACCTCAAGGAAATCTCCAGCCTCGTCAAAGCCATCAAAGCCACCGGCGGCATCGAACCGATTGCCCACGCGGGGAGTCTCTTCATCGTCCGCAACCTGCTGCTGGATTGGGTCAGCGAAGTCTCGGGCGACAGCGGGCCGGAAGCCGTGGCGCGGATGATCAAACTGGAAGCCAAGCAGGCGCAGGCGCCCGTTGCGGCGGTCTCCGGCACACCGACCACCCAGTTGCTGGTTGCGCCGCCCAGCCGCGCGCCCGCCAGAGCGCTGACCTTCAAGGTGCTCCTCGCCGCGCCCAACCCAGCCGTAGTCCTTGCCCAGGATGGCGATTGGACGGCGGCCTTGGAGAAGGAAGACAGCCTGCCGCAACGCCTGGCCGCCGGGCTCCCGTTCGCCGGCGCGGGCCGCCAAGTCTTCGTCACGGTCGTAACCGCCTACCCGGGCGGCCGGGTGCTCTATGAGGGCGTAGCCATCGCCGCTGAGAAGTAGTGCTCGGCCCCACGCCCCCGTCTTCGTCGCCAAACTGGTTTGCCATCTTTGGCCGCAGAAAGGTGAAGTTAATTCACAGTCGAACAGCTCCACATCGCCGCTCCGCTCTCCCGACCGCATCCACCGCCCCCCCGCCAGCGCTCCCAAGGCGACGGTACCGCGGCTGCTCTGGTAGTTGTTCTCTGGTTTGTAAATTGGTTTTTTCTCGAAATATTCACCGTGCAGTTCAGGCAGCTTTTTGATCGTGGATGAGACTGAGCACCCACGAACCGTGTTTGAGTTGGTTGCGTTGATGGAGATTGGGATCGTAGGGCTGGTGGGTGCGGAGCATTTTCCAAATGATTTTGAGCTAGCGCTGGCCCGCCAGATGATCGAGCTTTCCGGTCTCCGGCCGGACGAGGATATCGAAATCAGATATGTGGGCTTGCGACCCGGAGAAAAGCTGTTCGAAGAACTCAAATGCCAAGGGGAGAATTTCCG
>JADLHS010000043.1 GCA_020848635.1 Limisphaerales bacterium | reverse complement strand
GCTGGCTCTAGTTTACACCGTCCGTTAGGATCGGCCCTTCACATCTCTCCATCTACCACAACGACATCAAGACCATCCATCGGTTGTTGTACGGCAGCCAGGGCTCGTTGCAGTGATAATCGGCATTGGGTTCGGGCGACATATCCAGCCACGGACGATCCTGATGCGGCCAGGCGCGAATGATGCCGTTGAGCAACGCGCCGGGGACCGCGCCCCGCGGGTTGCCGGGAATCGCGTTGTAGCGATGGTGGTAGCTGGGAACGAACCGGTTGCCGACACCTTCCATCAGCGATACGCCAAAGGGATTGCGGCCCAAAATCCAATGCACTTGGTCCTCTGCGAGCTTTCGGCCAGCACTGACTCCCAGTTTCGCCGCCAGCGCGCCTTCGATCGCCACATCCAACTGCCGCATCATGCTGCCCACGTACCAATCGTTCACGTCGGCATAAGTTTGAAAGCAAACCGGCCCGCCACCATCCGGCGAACGCGCCAGGCCGAACGGTGGCGCACAAAACAATGCGAGCTCCGCGACGCGACGCTCCGCCACGGGTCGGATGCGCGCCACGAGCGGGTCGTCGGGAAATGCGGCCGCAAATTCACCGAGCGCGCGGAAGTTGGCCTCCGGCTTCGATTGCTTTAACAGGTTCGCGACCTCAGTTTGCGCGACCTGGCGGTACTTCGTGTCGCCGGTTGCGGCATAAAGCGCGGTGAGTGTCTCCATGCCGCCGCCGATCTTCTGATGCAGACGCTCAGCGAGCCGGATGAATTCTTCACCGCGGGCGGAGTCACCCGCTCGTTTTAGCGCCGCGCCGGTGAGCGCAAATCCCGCCGCACACCACGTACGGTCGCCGCCGGTTTCCTTCACGGGACGGTCATCGCCATTGCCGGGCTGGTTATCCGTCTCCAATTCGGGGTCGCCCCAATAACGGTAGCCGGTGGAGATCGTGTTCACGACCAGTTCCAAGGATTCCCTATCCAGCGCCTTGAGCAGGAACTCGGCGCCCCACAACGCTTCGTCCAGTATGTCAGCTCGTCCGTTCTGATCACGATCCCATTGGTCGAACAGTCGCGGCTGACGGTGATAAGCCACGGCCAAGGTGAAGAAACTTTCCGGGGTGAAGCCGCAGTATTTATTGTAATCGCCCGCGTCGTGCCAACCGCCCGCCAGGTCCCGGTGCGTGCCATCTGGCATGCGGGCATCGTCCAGGTGACAAACCGCGTGAAAACCGGGCACCGCCATTCCACAGCGTTGGTAGTAGAAAAATCGGTAGCCCGGCTCGGCGGTTGCCTGACGAAGCAAGTCGTCGCCAATCGTGAAGGGCGGCGAGAAGCTGGCGGCCTTTCCTTCACCGGCGGCGACAACGTAAGTTCCACGATTGGTGATGGCGGAGAAATCAAAAGTCCAATGCGAACGATCCCAATCGGGCATCGGGACGCTCGGCTGCCATTCGCTGCGCTGCACTTCGCGAAAGCGCGCCAGTTCAATCAACCTGGCCAGCGGGGGCGCGGGCAAAGGCAACGCCGATTGCAACACCGCCAGCTTGGTGGGCGAACCAGTCTCGTAGCCCAGTTGGTCCACGAGCACCTGCTGGCTGGGCGCGCGGTGCATTCGGATTTCCACGTCGTCCAAATAGAACAAATCGGCGGAATCGCCTTCGATCCAGAACTGGACTTGATGGCTGTGGATAGGGCGGGTCGCGGCGATCTCATAGCGCCGCCAGCCACCGTCCTCGCGGCTGATCTGGCTGGCTTTGTCCACCAGCAGCACGACCGCTGGTTTTCGCTCTTCTCTTCCCGTCCAGACCAATGAGAGCTCAAACTGAGCGCCCGCCGCGCCGCGAATCCAAACCGCGCCGGTAACTCGGGCGATATCCTCGTCCAACCGCAGGCCGATCGTGCGCGCGCCGCGAACGCCGTTTGTCCCGCGCGTCGGGATTTCATCTTCGCCGCCGTTGTAACTGGTCGCAAACTGCTTTCCAGACACGCTCCCGGACGGCCCCGGCTGGACTGCAAGCGAGCGAGCGCCATTTCGGTGTACTGCATTGGTGAAGACAACGCGCGGGCTGCCATTTGTCAGCTCGATCCCCACCGGCAACCATCCGCCAAGCCGTTTCGCGTCCAGCTCGAACGAGGGATTGGGAGCGACGTTCGCGGGGATGAAATCCTCTGCCGGGGCTGGATTGGCGCGACCCAGCAAACCAAAAATCCAGACGACGTGGATAAACTTGAGCGGCTTCATAAACTGGCTCTCGCGTCCTGCCCGACGCAAGCTCCCTTGTCAACGACGATACATGCGACCTCGCTCACTGCCGGGAGCAGTTCGCGCGCCCCCCGCGCAAGACGTATTTCTGCAGCTTGCCGGTGGCGGTTTTTGGCAACTCGACCATGAAGGTGAAGCCTTGCGGGACTTTGAAATGGGCGAGATGATCGCGGGCGAACTGACGCAACTCCGCCTCGGTCGCAGAGGCGCCGGGCCGAAGCACGACGAAAGCATGCGGCGCTTCGCCCCATTTCTCATGCGGCAAGCCAACCACAGCGACTTCCTGCACTGCCGGATGCCGCACCAGCACGCCTTCAACTTCAATGGACGAAATATTTTCACCGCCGCTGATGATGACATCTTTGAGGCGATCCCGGATTTCGATGTAGCCATCGGGATGCACGACCGCCGCATCGCCGCTGTGGAACCAGCCGTCACGCATCGCTTGCGCCGT
>JADLHS010000042.1 GCA_020848635.1 Limisphaerales bacterium | reverse complement strand
GCCGTGCAATTCATTGCCCGCGACATCGGCGACCGGAAACGCAGCGAGGAACAGCTCCGCGTGCAAGCCTCCGCCCTCGACGCGGCCGCCAACGCCATCGTCATTACCGACCAGCGCGGCACGATCCAATCGGTTAACGCCGCCTTCACGACCCTGACCGGCTACACCGCCGCGGAAGCCGTCGGGCAGAACCCGCGCCTCCTGAACAGCGGCCAGCAGGACGCCACCTTTTTTCGCAACCTGTGGCAGAGGATTTCCTCCGGCCAGGTCTGGAGCGGAGAAATGACGAATCGCCGCAAGGACGGCAGCCTTTACTTCGAAGAGATGACGATCACCCCGTTGCTCAACGCGGCCGGGGGGATCGTGCGCTACATTGCCATCAAGCAAGACATCAGTGCGCGCAAGCGCGCCGAAGCGGCGCTTCAGGAAAATGCGGACTTGGCGACGTTGGAAGCGGAGGTGGGCACGGCCATCACCCAGGCTGGGAGCTTGGGGGAGATGCTCCAGCGCTGCAGCGAGGCCGTCGTGGTGCATCTGGACGGGGCGTTCACCCGCGTTTGGATCCTGAATGAAGCGGCGCAGATGCTGGAATTGCAGGCCAGCGCCGGGTGCTACACGCATCTCGACGGCCCGCATGGCCGGGTGCCGGTCGGCCAATTCAAAATCGGACGGATCGCGCAGGAGCGCAAGGCGTACCTGACCAACCAGGTAGTGGGCGATCCGCGCGTCGCCGACCAGGCTTGGGCCCAACGTGAAGGCATGGTGGCTTTTGCGGGTTATCCGTTGATGTTGGCCGATCGCGTGATCGGCGTGGCCGCGATTTTCGCCCGACACCCGTTGGGGGATGCCACGCTGCAGGCGTTGGCGGTGATCGCCAACACCATCGCCGTGGGCATCGAGCGCAAGCAGGCGGAAGCGGCGCTCCGGGAATCCCGGCAGATCCTCGAAGGGATCCTCAACGCGATCCCGGTGCGGGTCTTTTGGAAAGACCGGAACCTCGTTTACTTGGGGTGCAATGCCATCTTCGCGCGCGACGCAGGGTTTACCGATCACCACGATATCATCGGGAAGGATGATTACCAACTGGGCTGGCGGGAGCAGGCGGAATTGTATCGCACCAGCGACCGCGAGATCATCGTCAGCGGTCGGCCCCAGTTGCTTATCGAAGAACCCCAGACCACCCAGGACGGCAAGCTCATCACGCTACTGACCAGCAAGCTGCCGTTGCGCAGTGCGACCGGAGAGATTTGCGGCGTGCTTGGAACGTATGTGGACATCACCGAACGCAAGCAGGCCGAGGAGGCATTGCACCAGCGGGTGAAGCTGCAAGAGCAACTCGTCCATCTCGCCGCCACGGTGCCCGGCATGATCTATTCCCTGCGGTTACGCCCCGATGGCTCTACCCAGCTGCCGTTCGCGAGCAGGGTATTGAGTGATATTTTTGAACTGCAACCCGAAGATGTGCTTGAGGATGCGGCGGCCATCTTCGCACTGGTCCACCCGGACGACATTGGCCATCTGCAAGGAACGATGAACGAGTCCGCCCGCACGTTGACGCCCTGGCGTGACGATTTCCGTGTATGCCGCCGGCGGCGGGGGGAAATCTGGGTCGAGGGCCATTCGGTGCCAAAACGAGAACCCGATGGCAGCATCTTATGGCAGGGCTATGTTCAGAATATCACGGAACGCAAACTCGCGGAAGCCACCTTGCAGGAGTCGGAACGCCTCCTGCAATCCACGCTTGACGCGCTGTCGGCGCACCTTGCGATTCTTGATGCGCACGGCACGATCATAAAAGTCAACGCGGCCTGGAATCGCTTTGCCACCGCAAATCAGTTCCAGGGCGACCACCACGGCGTGGGCGACAACTATCTGGACGTCTGCGATGCCGTTTTTGGCCGTGACTCCACCGAAGCGCCGGCGGTGGCGGCCGGCATCCGGGCCGTGCTGGCGGGGCAGCGCGAGCGAATTCAATTGGAGTATCCCTGCCACAGCCCACAGGAGCAGCGCTGGTTTGTCCTGCGGGC
Organism: Limisphaerales bacterium; assembly: GCA_020848635.1. GTDB lineage: Bacteria > Verrucomicrobiota > Verrucomicrobiia > Limisphaerales > JADLHS01 > JADLHS01. The sequence goes on along the minus strand of JADLHS010000042.1, from coordinate 14,104 downwards.
CAACCGCTTCGGCGGCGACGGGCCGGTGCGGGTGGTCGTGGCCCACGAAGACGTCACCGTCCGGCGACACGCGGAGAACCTGGTGCGGCAATCCGAGGAACGCTACCGCAGTCTCATTAACACCGCCCGCGATGGGATCTTCACCCTGGCGGCGGATGGCACCTTCCGGTCCATGAATCCTGCCATCGAGAGCATCGCGGGAATTTCAGCCGCCGATTGGATTGGCAAACCGTTCGCTCCGCTGATTCATCCCGACGACCTGCCGCTGGCGTTGGAAAGGTTCCAGCGCATTTTGTCAGGCCAGCCGGCCCCGATCTATGAACTGCGCATTCACCCCAGCCGGGAACGGCCGGTCGTCATGGAGTTCATGCTCGCGCCCCAAGCGGACGAAGGCGGGCAGGTCATCGGCGTGCTGGGCATTGGCCGCGAGATCACCGAGCGCAAACAAGCCCAAGCCGATCTGGAGCGCGTTCACCGGCAACTGCAGGAGGCCTCCCGCCTCGGTGGCATGGCCGAGATCGCCACCAATGTGCTCCACAACGTCGGCAATGTGCTGAACAGCGTCAACGTTTCCACCAGCCTGCTCGTGGAGAGCGTCCAGCAGTCCCGGGCCGCCAATCTCGGCCGCGTCGTGGGCCTGTTGCAGGCGCACGCGCCCGACTTGGCCGCGTTCATCACCGAGGACCCCAAGGGCAAACAATTGCCCGCTTACCTGGCCCAGCTCGCCACCCATCTCATGGCTGACCAAACGGCCATGACCCGCGAACTGGATTCATTGCGCCGCAACGTCGAGCACATCAAGGAGATTGTGGCCATGCAGCAGAACTACGCGACGTTCGGCGGGGTTAAGGAAATGATCAACCTGGTGGATCTGATCGAGGACAGCCTGCGGATCAACACGGGCGCCTTGAACCGGCACCGGGTGAGGATCATCCGCGAATTTGCGCCGGTGCCGCCGCTGAACGTCGAGAAGCACAAGATCCTGCAAATCCTGGTGAACCTGCTACGCAACGCCAAACACGCCTGCCAGGAATCCGACCGGGCGGACCGCCAGTTGACGGTGCGCCTCGTCCAAACGGCGGGCCGCATCCAAATCTCGGTCACGGACAATGGGGTGGGCATTCCGCCGGAGAATTTGAGCCGCATCTTCAGCCATGGCTTTACGACCCGCAAAAACGGCCACGGCTTCGGCCTGCACAGCGGCGCGCTGGCGGCCCAGGAAATAGGCGGGTCGTTGACCGCGCACAGCGCCGGCCCCGGCCACGGCGCCACCTTCACCCTGGACCTGCCGGGCCCCGCGGACGCCGACCATGCACCCTGAATTACATCCCGGCCGGCGCATCCTGGTGATCGACGACAATCGTGCGATTCACGAAGATTTCCAGAAGATCTTCGCCGCGAGTGGCGACGCCGAAGTCATTCAGGGGTTGGAGGTGGCATTGTTTGGCGACGCGCCCCGAACGGTGGCGCCCGACCGGCTGACGATTGATTCGGCGTACCAGGGCCAGGAAGGTCTGGCGCTGGTGGAACGGGCCGTCGCCGAAGGCCGGCCGTACCCCATGGCGTTTGTGGATGTGCGAATGCCGCCGGGCTGGGACGGCATCGAAACGATTGGCCACCTCTGGGAGAAGGACCCCGACCTGCAAGTGGTAATCTGCACGGCCTATTCGGATTACTCGTGGACGGACATGCACCGGAGGCTCGGGCAAACCGACCGGCTGGTCATTCTAAAAAAGCCTTTCGAAACCATTGAGGTGCTGCAACTGGCCGGAGCGTTGACCGAAAAATGGCGCTTACTCCAGCAGACCCGCCTCCACGTCCACGAATTGGAAGCCCGGGTCGCGCTGCGCACCGGGGAATTGCGCACCAGCGAAGCCCGCTTCCGCCTCATCACCGAGAACGCGGTGGATCTCATTGCCATCATGGATACCACCGGCGGCCACCTGTACCGCAGCCCGTCGTACCAGACGTTGCTGGGCTACACGACCGCGGAAATGACCACGCGCTCGGCGGCGGAGCGCATCCATCCCGCCGATCGCGCCACGGTCGTCGCCGTGACCCGGGAAACCATTCACAGCGGCGTGGCCCGGGTCCTGGAATATCGGATGCAACACCAGGACGGCAGCTGGCGGACGCTCGAAGCGCACGCTGCGCCGTTTCGCAATGCGGCGGGCATCATCGAGGGCGTCCTGATCGTCGCCCGCGACATCACGGAACGCAAACTGTTGGAAGTCCAGTTGCGGCAGGCCCAGAAGCTCGAATCCATCGGGCAACTGGCCGCCGGCATCGCGCACGAAATCAACACGCCGATGCAGTTCATTGGCGACAACACGCGCTTCATCCAGACGGCCTTCCAGGATTTGCAGACGCTGTTTACGGCCCAGGACAAACTGCTGGCCGCCGCCGGCCGGGGCGCGGTCAAACCGGAAATTGTCGCCGAGGTCACGGCGGCGCGGGCGGCGGCGGATTTGGATTATCTGGCCGGCGAGGTGCCAAAAGCCATTGACCAGACGATTGATGGGGTCGCGCGCGTCACCACGATTGTCCGCGCCATGAAGGATTTCTCCCATCCCGGCAGCGAAAGCAAATCCCTGCTCGACCTCAACCACGCGATTGAAAGCACGCTGATCGTCTGCCGCAGCGAATGGAAATACGTGGCGGATTTGGTGACCGAATTCGATCCGCAACTCCCCCTGGTGCCGGTGTTGCCCGGCGAATTCAACCAGGTGATTCTCAACCTCGTGATCAATGCCACCCACGCCATTGCCGACGTCGTGGGCGACGGGCGCCAGGGCAAGGGCCGGATCACCTTGAGCACCCGCTGCGACGGCCCCTGGATCGAGATTGGCGTGCGCGATACCGGCACCGGCATTCCCGAAAAAGCGCGCGACCGGATATTTGAACCGTTCTTCACCACCAAAGGCGTCGGCAAAGGCACGGGCCAGGGCCTGGCGATCGCGCGCTCGGTGGTGGTGGACAAACACGGCGGCACGCTGGCCTTCACGACCGAGACCGGGCAGGGCACGTGTTTCACCATCCGCCTGCCCGCCGCCCCAACCCCCGTTGATCAACCCCGAAAAACCGTATGACCAAAAAACGCATTCTCTTTGTGGATGACGAACCGCTGGTGCTGCAAGGCTTGCAACGCACCCTGCGCTCCATGCGCGAGGAGTGGGACATGGAATTCGTCGGCGACGGCCTCACCGCCCTGGCGGTGATGGCGGAAGCGCCCTTCGACGTGGTGGTGTCGGACATGCAAATGCCCGGTATGAACGGCGCGGCGTTGCTCAACGAAGTCATGGTGCGCCATCCCCGGACCGTGCGCTTGATTCTGTCCGGCCACGCGGATCGCGAATTGATCCTGAAGTGCGTCGGCAGCACGCATCAATATTTGAGCAAACCGTGCGAAGCCCAGGCGCTCAAGGCAACCATCGCCCGCGCCGCGGCGCTCGAAGGGTCGTTTGACAATGAGAAGCTCATGGAACTGGTCGCCCGCGTGCGGCTGTTGCCGAGTTTGCCTTCGCTCTACACGGAAATCATCCAGTGCCTGCAATCGGCCCAGGTCTCGACCGAGGAGGTCGGCAGCATCGTGGCCCGGGACATCGCGATGACCGCCAAACTGCTCAAGTTGGTGAACTCGGCGTTCTTCGGTTTGGGTCGCCCGATCGCCAACCCGGCGGAAGCGGCGGCCTACCTGGGCACGGACATCATCAAATCCCTGGTTCTCTTCGTTCACGTTTTTTCCCAGTTCGAATCGGCGCGCGTCAAAGGCTTCTCCCCCGCGGCGCTCTGGGATCACAGCCTGCAAACCAGCGCCGCCGCCAAACTGATCGCCCTAACGGAAGGGGCGTCGCGTAACCTCTGCGAAGAGGCGTTCGTGGCCGGCATGTTGCACGACACCGGCAAGCTCGTGCTCGCCGCGAATTTTCCCGAGCAATATGGCACGGTGCTGGCAAAAATCAGCGACTCCCGGTCGTACGGCACCGCGGAACGGGAAGTCTTCGGGTGCTCGCACGCGGAAATCGGCGGCTATTTGCTGGGCCTCTGGGGTCTGCCGGTGCCGGTGGTCGAGGCGATCACCTTGCACCACACGCCGGGCGCGAGTGTGCAGCCCGTATTCAGCGCCCTCACCGCCACTCACGTCGCCAACGCCCTGCTCCATCAACTGGAAGCCCGGCCGCATCCCGGCGCCGCCGGCATGGACATGGACTATCTCAGCGCCTTGGGCCTAAGCGAGCGCGTGCCCGTTTGGCAGGCCGCCTGGCAGGAGCGGGAGCCGGTTTCCTCCGCCTTGATTTAAATCCGGAACCCAAAAAACTATGAGTGCCAAAGTCCTGTTCATTGATGATGACGCCAGCATTCTCGCGGCGTATCAACGCAATCTGCGCAAACAATTTTCGATTGATGTCGCCCTCGGCGGGGTGCCGGGCCTGGCCGCCATTGCCACCCACGGTCCCTACGCTGTCGTGGTGGCGGACATGCAAATGCCCGGCATGAATGGCGTGGAATTCCTGACCCGGGCCGAGGCCGTCGCGCCGGAAACCGTGCGCATCATGCTCACCGGGAACGCGGATCAAAAAACCGCTTCCGACGCGGTGAATCAGGGGCATGTCTTTCGCTTCCTGAACAAACCCTGCCCGCCCGAGGTGATCACGCTCACCTTGACGGCCGCCGTCCGCCAGTACCGGCTCATCACCGCTGAACGCGAGTTGCTCGAAAACACCCTCAACGGCAGCATCAAGCTGCTGACGGATATTCTTTCCATGGTGGATCCCCAATCGTTCGGCCGGGCAAAACTCCTGCGCGACTACATGAAGACTTACCTCGCGCCCATGCCGGCCCCATCCGCGTGGGAATTTGAAATCGCGGCCATGGTGGCTTCCATCGGTCTGGTCACCGTCCCGCCCACGCTGCTGCGGAAAGCGCGCGGGGGCCTGGCGCTCACCGGGGCCGAAAAGGACATTCTGGCGCGGGTGCCGCAAACCGGCAGCGATCTGCTGGCGAATATTCCCCGGCTGGAAACCGTCGCGCGCATCGTGCGCTTTCAGGCCAAACACTTCGATGGCTCCGGCTGGCCCCCCGAGGCCCTGGCCGGCGATGAGATCCCCGTCGCCTCCCGCATCCTCAAGGTCCTTTCCGATCTGCTGGAACTGGAAGCCGAGGGCCAGCCGCGCTCCCAGGCCCTCAAGCAGATGCAGACGCGCACGGGGTGGTACGACCCGCAGGTCCTGGATGCGGCCTTTGCCTGCTTCGACATCTACCTGCCAGCCACCAGCCAAACGACCGCGCCGATTCGGGCGATTACGATTCGGGAATTGAAAACGAAAGATTCGCTGGCCGCCGATCTGCTCACCTGCGACGGCACGCTGGTAGCCTGCGCCGGCACCGAGATTTCCCAGTTGATCCTGACCAAGATTCACAATTTTCACGACCTGGCGGGACTCCAGCAACCCATTCATGTCTTTGCGTAAAACCGGCGGCGGTTTCCGCCCGCATCGTCGCCCAACGCCCCCGAAGCCCCGCATGAATAATTTGCCTGCCGACAAAAACCGGCGCGTGCTGGTCATTGATGACAACCCGGCGATCCACGATGATTTTCGCAAGATTCTCTCTCCCGACACCGGGGCCACCGCCGCCTTGGATCGGGCCGGGGCGGAATTATTTGGGCCGGTCGCGAAAGGCGTCAGCCGCGTCCGCTACGAAACCGACTCGGCCTATCAGGGAGCAGAGGGCGTACGGCGGGTGGCGCAGGCGCGCGCCGCCGGGCGGCCGTACGCGCTGGCGTTCGTGGACATCCGCATGCCGCCGGGCGAGGACGGCGTTGAAACCACCCGGCAAATCTGGGCGGTGGATCCCGAAATCCAGATCGTCCTCTGCACCGCTTACGCGGATTATTCGTGGGACGAGATGTTCGAAAAGATCGGGAACGGCGACAACCTGGTCATTCTCAAAAAGCCGTTTGATACCGTGGAAGCGCTCCAACTGGCGCATGCGCTCACGGAAAAATGGTGGCTGCACCAGCAGTCTCGGCGCAAAATGGCGGAGTTGGAGCTCCGCGTCACGGAGCGCACCCGCGAGTTGCAGCAGACCAACGACGCGCTCCAGCAGGAAGTGGCCGAACACCAACGCACCGAGGAAACCTTGCGGTTGCTCGGCTCGGCCGTGGAGCAGGCCCAGGAGTCCATCCTGATCACCGATGCGGAACTCGATTTGCCGGGCCCCCGAATTGTCTTCGTCAATCCCGCCTTCACGCAGATGACCGGTTACAGCGCGGCGGAAGCCATTGGCCGGACGCCCCGGATTTTACAAGGCCCGCGCACGGATCGGGCTGTAATGGACCGGCTCCGGCAAAACCTGGAACGGGGCGAGGCCTTTGCCGGCGAAGCCATCAATTATCGCCAGGACGGAACGGAATTTGACAACGCGTGGCAGATCGCACCCCTGCGGAATGCCGGCGGCAAGATCACGCACTTTGTCGCCCTCCAGCGCGACATCACCGAGCGCAAGCGTGCCGGAGACAAACTTGCCCGCACCGAGGAACTGTATCGCCGGGCCATCGCCAGCGCGGGGGCGGTGCCTTATTCCCTGGATTTCAAAACCCGGTCCTACGCCTTCATGGGCGAGGGCATTGCCGCGTTGATCGGTTACGCGCCGCACGAGGTGTCCGGTCGGCTCTGGCAACAGATCATTGAGGAATCGGTTCTGCTCGGTGAAACCGCGGGCCTGACCAAGGCCGAAGCCGCCCGGCGGGTGACGACGGGCGAAATTTGCAACGGGCAGTGCGACATGCGCGTCCGGACGCGCGACGGGCGCTCGCGCTGGTTGTCGGATACGTCGGTGCAAAATCTCGATGCCTTGGGCCGGCCGACGGGCGCGATGGGGATTCTGCAGGATATCACCGGGCGCAAGCAGGCCGAAACCTCGGCCCTCGCCTTTGCGAAACTGGGCCGGCAGCTGAGTTCGGCCACCACCTGGCGCGAAGCGTTTGACTTCATCAAAGACATTTCCAAGACGCTCTTCAATTGGGACGCCTTTTGGATAAAGCTCTACGATGCCAAAAGCGACTCGCTCCATTCCCAGATCATTATTGATACGATTGCGGGCCAGCCGGTCACGGAAGAGCGAAACGCTCCGGAGCCACCCACCGGACTCTATCGCCGCATCATGGCCCAGGGTGGTGAGTTGATTCTGCGCGCGCAGCCGACGACGCTGATTCCCGGCACCGTTCCCTTCGGCGATGCCGCCCGGCCTTCGGCGGCGCTCATGTTCGTGCCCATCCATTCGCGCGGCCACGTCGTCGGCGTGCTTTCGGTGCAAAGTTATACGCCCCAGGCCTACCAGGAACCGGACGTGAAAATCCTGCAAGCGTTGGCGGATCAATCTGGCGGAACGTTTGATCGGATTTGGGCCGACGCCGCCCTGCGCCAATCGGAAGCCCGGTTATTTCAATCGCAGAAACTGGAAACCGTCGGCAAACTGGCGGGCGGCATCGCCCACGAGTTCAACAGCATCCTGACGACCATCATTGGCCAGTGTGAATTCCTGCTCGGCGATCTCCCCGCCGGCACCCCGCTGGCCCGCCATGCGTCCGAAATCAGTTCCGCCGCCGCCCAGGCCGCCACTTTGACCCGGCAACTCCTGGCCTACGGTCGCAAGCAATTGCTCCAACCGGAGACGCTCGATCTGAACCAGATCCTCGCGGGCCTGGCAGGGATGTTTCGTTCGCTTCTGGACGACACGGTCGAGACCCGGATCCTTCCGGGCGCGGCCCTGCACACCGTGAAGGCGGATGCCAGCCAGTTGGAACAGGTCATCATGAATCTGGTGGTCAACGCGCGCGAGGCGATGCCCCACGGCGGCCGCCTGACCTTGGCCACGGCGAACGTCGCGCTGGACCGGGCGGGCGGGGAATCCATTCCCGAATTGCCACCGGGCGACTATGTGATGCTAGCAATCACGGATACCGGCACGGGCATGAGCCCCGAGGTGAGGGGCCGGGTCTTCGAACCGTTTTTTACCACCAAGGGCGTGGGTCAGGGATCGGGTTTGGGTTTGTCCACCAGTTACGGCATCATCCAACAAAGCGGCGGACACATCACGGTGGAAAGCACGCCGGGACGGGGCAGCACGTTTAAAATCTATCTGCCGCGCGTTGATTCCCTGACGCCGATTCATCGCACCCGACCGGACGCCCCCGAGATGCCACCCGGGACGGAAACCATTCTGCTCGTGGAGACCGATCCGGCCTTGCGAGAAATGGCGGCGGCGTTGTTGGGCCGGCTGGGTTATACGGTTCTGGCCGCGGCCAATGGCCTCGACGCCTTGAAACTGCAACCGCAGCGCGGCCAGCGGCCCGTGGATGTGTTGTTCACCGAGGTTGTGCTGCCGCACCTGAGCGGGCCGGAATTGGCCGACCGCGTGCGGGCCCAGTCACCGTCCACCCGGATTCTTTTCACTTCGGCTTACTCGGCGAATACCGTCGTCCACCCCGGCGCCTGCCTGCTGCCCAAACCGTTCACGCCATCCGCGCTGGCGCGCAAATTGAGGGAAGTATTGGATCAACCAGGCGAACCAGAACCAAATCCCGCGCAGCAAACCTTTGGCTTCACCCGCCCGCCGATGGGGTGAACACCCCATAGCCCCACGCCGGCTCCGGGTTTAACTTGCCCCGTTGGAAAATGGGCGAAGCATCCAAGACAACCCATCCGCCGGAGAGCCGGAAAATGATAGTTGCAGGCATGATTCTCATTTGGTTAGGCGTGGCAGCGCTCTACACCTTCGCGCTGGGTCAAGCTGCCTGCGGCCCGATGCCGCGCCCGGACGCTTGCGGCCCGTACCCGCAGGGCGAATCCGACTCCCGCGCACCCTATCGATTGCAACCGAACTGCGGAACCAAAATGAACTTCGCCAGCCGATACAATCCCATGCGCTGCCGCTGCCGCCCCGATGAGCCAGGCAACGAACGGGTGGGTATCCTGCCATCGGGCCCGATTTAAAGAGGGCGAGCGCCACGTTCCTCCGTGGCGGTTGCGCTTGCATTCGCGACCGCTCGCAGTGGCTCCCGCCCTTGATTTTCCAACCGGCCCGGGCGTCTCCGGGAGCGGAACTTCCCAATCGCAAAATCCCGCAGCGTGACCTTGTGCCGCCGAATGCCATCTTTTGTCGCATATGCAACAAAAGATTGCAGGGGTGGCAGGGCCGGTTCATGAGAAGTCGCGTACGCATTTTCAAGCCATTGCACATGCCGTGACGGGTTGCCGCGACTCCCAGCCGACGGGCGTCGTGGGGTAAACACCCCATAGCGTCCAACCGGTTTTCCATGCTTAGCTCCCGGCATGGTCGAACCACATTTTCTCCGCCGCCGGCAATCCGTCACCCCACCACCATCGGCCCCGAACCGAAGCCGCACCCGGATGAAAATCCATTGGGGGGAAACAGTGACCATGACCGTTGCAATCCAGCGCCTCGGCAGCGCACGCGTCTGGCCGGTTTGTGGTGGCCCTTTACGACCCGGTCACCAGCTCGTCTCCCCCGCGCCGCCTGCATCAAGGCCCTCTGCTTCCATCGGTGTTACCTCAACGCAAAACAGAGCAGGATGTTGAACCGACCGTCGAATCGGAGCCTCCCATGTCCCGCGCTGCTGATGCTGTCATTGTGCCTCGCGCCACTCGCCCGCAGCCAGACCCTGGCGGCTTCCGATCCCCAATCGCCCACCTCGGAGACCGTGGTGCTCCCTCCCTCCGTGCCGGACCCATTGGAACCGATGAACCGCGTGCTGTGGGCTTTCAACCGGGGACTGCTGCGAGGGGTGATCCAGCCATCCGGCCGGGTCTATCGGTTCGTCGTGGTCAAACCGGTCCGCACCGGGATCAGCAATTTTGGCCGCAATCTCATCTACCCGGGCCGCTTGATCAACAATCTGCTCCAGGGCAAGTGGCGCGGCGCCCGTGATGAATCCTACCGGTTTGCATGCAACAGCACCGTCGGCGTGGCCGGGTTCCTGGATGTGGCGACGAAATGGAAAATTCCGAAATCCGACGCGGATTTTGGCCAGACGTTTGGCCAGTGGGGGTGGCAGCCCCAGTGTTTCCTGATGCTGCCAATTCTGGGGCCAAGCAACGAGCGGGACACCCTCGGCTTTGCCGCTGACACGGCGGCCAATCCGCTGCTCTACATCGCGCCCTATGAATTCGTGGTGGAAGACCCGCTGACCTGGCTGGGCCCGTACACCTATTTTACCTATGCCGCCATGTACAACGAGATGGCCGACACGGTGGGCGAATCGGTGCGCTTCAGTCAGGCGGAAATGGATCCGTATTCCGAGATTCAGTATGCCTGGACCTTTGTGCGGGCCAACCGGGTGGCGAATTTCCAGGTGTCAGGCCAGTCGGACCCCGCCTCGCTTGAGACGCTTGAATCGGTCTTCTTCACCTACCAAGACCCGGCCTTCCCCGACCGCGGAGAAACCCGGTCGGTCCTGATTCCCGCCACGGGCCGCAAATTGAAGTACACGTTTTGGTTGCAACCAGGCGCCGCCCCGGTGGTTTATATCGTTCCCGGGCTGGGTTCGCATCGGCTCGCCCAATCCGCGCTGGCCCTGGCCGAGTTGGTTTACAAAAACGGTTTCTCCGCCGTGTGCCTCAGCAGTCCGTTCCACTCCGAGTTCATGGAACACGCCTCAACCGCAGCGCTGCCAGCGTACCTGCCGGTGGACGGTCACGATGTCCACGTCGCGGTGACGGCCATGGATCACCGCTTGCGGACGCTGTATCCGGATCGGCTGGGCGACCGGGCGCTGTTGGGTTATTCCATGGGAGCGCTTGAAGCCTTGTTCATCGCGGCCACGGAACGAACGAACCGATTGCCGTTGGTCCGCTTTGACCGCTGTGTCGCCATCAATCCCCCCGTTCGCCTGGCGCATGGGATCGCCAAACTCGACGAATTTTACCAGTCGCCCATGGAATGGCCGGCCACCAACCGAACCGCGAACCTCGCGAACACCTTTTTGAAGGTGGCCGCCTTGAGCAAACGCAAGCTCACCCCGCAAACTTCGCTGCCCTTCAGCGCCATCGAGTCCAAATTTCTGATCGGCCTGACGTTTCGGCTCACGTTGCGGGATATTATTTTCAGCAGCCAGCGCCGCAATAATCAGGGCGTCCTGCACCAGCCACTCCGGAATTTAAGGCGCGACCCGGTGTATCAGGAAATCCTGGCGTATTCCTACGCGGATTATTTCGCGCAGTTTGCGATCCCATATTATTGGATGCTCGGAATGGACGCGCCGGCGGAAACCCTGGCGCAAGCCGGTGATTTGCGGATGTATGCGGGCGGTCTGCGCACCAACCCCAACGTCCGCCTCATCGTCAATCAAAACGATTTTCTGCTGGGGGACGCGGATCTGGCCTGGCTCCGCGCCACGTTTGCCCCGGACCAATTGACGGTCTTCGCGCAAGGCGGCCACCTGGGAAATCTGTCCAACCCGATGGTACAAAAGTCCATTTTGGGCGCGCTAGCCGGGTTGCATCCGTCCCCCACAAATCGGATTGCGCCTGGGAAAAAGTTCCACCCGTGAAACCTCACAGTCCCGCCATCGGCGCCTGCGGAATTCCCATTGCCGCCGGCGAGCTGTCGGTGGTTGACCGCTCGGGCTTAAGCGAGAGAGGTTCGCTTCCCCGGCGGGCGACCCCCTGGCCGATCCAACTTCCGGCTTAACCTCAATTATTTATTATGGTTTCAATGACCAGCAGCCGCAAACCTTGGTCTACCAAAACATGTACGTCCTTCTGTGACTCGTCGCCTATATCACCACATACCGGTCCTTACACAGAACCTTCTCCCTGTCCCGGCGCGCGAACGGTCTGAAATACCCTCTCGACCGCTTTGCCCGTTCTGGCCGGGATCCTGGGGCTGGATTCATAATGGTTCAGTAGGGTAACACCCCATAGCCCGCTGCCGCCCGCCGGCCTAGGTTCATGGCATGAAGAATAAAACTCTCATCCCCACAGGAGGCAATCCATGTCCCTGATTTCTCTCGTCGTCACGCTGATCGTTATCGGGGTCTTGCTCTGGCTGGTTAATACCTACATCCCGATGGACGGAAAGATTAAGAAAATCCTCAACGTTGTTGTCGTGATTTGCGTCGTCGTGTGGCTGTTGTTCGCCTTCGGCATTCTCGACCACTCCAGCAACATCCGCGTCCCCCAAATCAAATAGCCGGTCGGCGGCCAATCCTTCCCTTTTATGATCTCCAATCACGACCAGTTCATCGCCGCCATCAAGGAAAAGCGCAAGGTCAGCGTGCGGTTCTATTCCAAAGCCGACAGTGGCATACTGGAACATGTCTGCGCGCCGATGGATTACGGGCCGGGCACGGGAGTCCCGGACGGACTGAACCGTTATTGGTTTTGGGATTACGCGAGCAGCACGGGTTCGCACACCTTGGGCTTGGTGCCACAGCAGATCGTGGATTTGCAGGTGCTCGGAGAGGGATTCGATCCGGCAAAATTTGCCGTCGGACTTTCTCCGGCGTTCATCCCGCCGCCCGCGCAATCATCTCCGGCGAGTTCAGCCGGCGGTCACCCGATCCCGATTTTGTGAGCGGCCGGCTTGAGATGGCTGGCGGCCAACCGCGCCCGCGTCAAGTCGGGGCCATTCAAACTGGTTCCCACACTTTTTCGAGGCGGGCGTGAATCGTTGGAAAAACTTCAGAATTAGGCACGGGGTTCGGGTCTCTATCATCCGAAACCCGCTCTCCTCTTCTGGTCTGGCCGTATGCGAAAAGTGATCCGTCAGCTCTTCACTGGTTTGCGACTACGCCTGCTGTTGCTGGTGTTGCTGGCATGCGCCCCGTTGGTGGGCTTGACGCTGCACACGGCATCGGCCGAGCGGCGAGAGTTGGTCAAGGATTGGAAGCAGCGTTCGCAGGCAATGATGGGCTTGGCCACGCGGGAGGAAGGGCAGGTGATCGGCCAGACCCGTCAACTGCTGCTCGCCCTGGCGGAGTCGGCAGCCGTGCGCTCCGGCAACCGGCGGAGCTGCCAGAAGGTGCTGGACGATCTGTTTACCAGCTATCCGCGCTATGCCAATTTGGGCGTCGTCCAAACCAACGGCATCGTGCTCGCCAGCGCGCGCCCGCTGGGGCAATCCGGCAACCAGACGGACCGACCCTTTTTTCGCCGCACCCTCGCCACCCGCGCCTTCGCGATTGGCGATTTTCCCGACGGACAAGCGGGCAGCAAACCCGCCGTCCATTTTGGTTGCCCGGTTTTCGATTCTACCGGGCAAATCCAGGCGGTGGTCTTTGCCGCGCTGGATCTGGACTGGATCAGCCGTTTCGAGTCGGCATTGCCGGCGCAATTGCCTAAAGGGGCGACCTGGACCGAGGTTGACCGCAGCGGAAGAATCTTGGTGCGCTATCCCGCGCCGGAACAATGGATCGGCCGACCGTTCCCGGAGCCATCCCTCCTGAAAACGGCCTTCGCCCATGATCGCGGTGTGCTGGAGGTGGTTTCAGCGGACGGAATACCGGGTTACCATGCCTTCGCCGTCATGCACAGCCAGCTCGTGCCTGACACCGTGGTGACTATTCTCGGCAGCATCCCCACGCAGGTGCTCTTTGCCGGGGCGGATCGCCGGTTGACGGACAACCTGACCGGGTTGGGGATCGCCGCCGGATTGGCCTTCGTGTTCAGTTGGATCGGCAGCTATCTGCTGATCCTGCGCCCGGTTCGGGTCCTGGTCAAATCCAGCGCGCAACTGGCCACTGGGGAATTCACCACCCGCACGGGATTGGCCCATCGGGGCGATGAATTGGGCCAGCTTACCCGGACCTTCGATGAGATGGCCCAGGCGCTGGAACATCGCGAAGGGGAGCGGCGTTCCGCGGATCAGGCGCTCAAGGGTTCCGAAATGCGCTACCGCCGGCTGTTTGAAGCCGCCCAGGATGGGATTTTGATTCTCAACGCGGACACCGGAAAAATTGATGATGTCAACCCGTTCCTGACCGATCTGTTGGGCTACTCGCGCGAGCAATTGTTAGGCAACAGACTGTGGGAGATTGGGCCGTTCAAAGACACGAGCGCGTCCAAGGCGGAGTTCCGGGAGT
>JADLHS010000041.1 GCA_020848635.1 Limisphaerales bacterium | reverse complement strand
GATCACCTCCATTTTTTGCGCCTCGATAAACTGGGCCTCCAGCCGGCGGCGGGTGGCCCGATCTTCCACTTCCTGCAGGGCGCGGCGCACCGCCGGGGCGAGCCGGGCGAGCCGGCCTTTGAGGACATAATCCGTGGCCCCGCTCTTGAGCGCATCAATGGCGCGTTCCTCGCCCAACGTGCCGGAAACTAGAATGACCGGCAGCTCCGGCCACCGGGTGCGCACGATTTCCACGGCGGACAAACCATCGAACGTGGGCAGGGAGTAATCCGACAGCACCAGGCCAATGCCGCCGCGTTCGAGCGCCGCCACAAAAGTGTCGCGGGTTTGCACGCAACTGATGGCGCAGGTGATGCCGGCCGTTTCGAGGGTGGATTGAATGAGCGCGGCATCGTTGGGATCATCTTCCAGGTGCAGGATGTGGAGCGGGAATTTCATGGATTACCTCGGGCTTTCCGCGGCCAGGGCTTCAGGGCGGGGGGACGTCGTTTCGCCTTCGCCCGTGGGCGGCGGCGGTTCGTTCACGGTCCCCCAAAAGACGCCGAGCTGTTTGACCGCTTTCATGAACTCGGAGAAACTCACGGGTTTCACCACATAGGCGTTGACCCCGTGTTGGTAAAACTCCACCAAATCCGGCGTTTCGCGGGAGGAAGTCAGGCCCACCACGGGGATCGTCTTCAAATGCACGTCGGCCTTCATGATCTTCAGCACTTCCAGCCCACTGACCTTCGGCATCTTGTTGTCGAGCAACACCACAATGGGATTGCCGCCTGCGCGCGTTTGGAATTTGCCCCGGCAGTACAGGTAGTCCAGCGCCTCCGCCCCGTCGTGCACCACCCAGACCTGGTGGGCCAGTTCATGATCTGCCAACGCGGCCAGGGTTAATTCCACGTCACGGGGATCATCTTCCGCCAGCAGGATGTGTTTGGTGTTCATCTAGGATGCCTTGGCTTTGGGGAGGGAAAAGAAAAAGCTCGCCCCGGCATCCACGTCGCCTTGGGCCCAGACGTGGCCGCCATGCCGGTGAATGATGCGCTGGACGTTCGCCAGGCCGATGCCGGTGCCCGCGAACTCGTCCTGCCGGTGCAAACGTTGAAACACACCAAACAGTTTGTCGGCATAATCCGCATCGAAACCCGCGCCGTTGTCGCGGATGCAAATGACGGTCGCGGGCGGGTGCCCGTTATTCGCCGCGGTGGCTGCGACTTTTATTTCTGTGATTTCGATGCGCGCCTCGGCGCGCTGGCTGGTGAACTTCACGGCATTGGAAATCAAATTAACCAACGCCAGCTTGAGGAGGGCCCGGTCAGCCCACACCGTCGGCAGCAGGTGGATGGCCCAGACGACGTTCCGGCCCTGCGTTTCGCCCGCGAAGTCGGCCACCGTCTCCGCCACCAACTGGTCGAGATTGACCTCGGTTTTGCACAGTTCGGATTTGCCGATGCGCGCGAAGGCCAGCAGGTCATCAATCAACGTCCCCATGCGCTGGGTCGCTTGGGAAATTGTGGCCAGATGCTGGCGGCTTTTCCCGGACAGGGCGGGCCCGGCTTCGGTTTGCAGCAGTTCCACAAAACCCAGCACATGGCGCAGGGGCGCGCGCAAATCGTGGGAGACGGAATAGCTGAACGTTTCGAGTTCCGCGTTGGCGGCCTGCAGTTGCGCCGTGCGGGCGACCACCCGCTGTTCCAGTTCAGTATTGAGCCGGTGGATTTTCTCCTCCGCGTTCCGACGCTCGATCGTAGCCCAGCAACGTTCGACTACATCCTGCACGATGGCGATCTCGCCCGGCTGCCAATCGCGCGGGGTCGTTTGATGCACCGCCAACATGGCCCGAAGCCCGCCCGCCTTCACGAGCGGGCAGGTGATGATCGCCTGGATGCCAATGGCCTGGAACGAGTCCGCCCCTTCGCCCGGCAAAAGCTCCACCCCCACGTTGCGAATAATCAGGGTCTGTCCGCTGCACAGCGTGGCGACCGCCCGCGCCCCAAAGCGAGAAAGTTGGTATTGGCCCACGGTGCTCGCACAGCCGTCCGTGTAATCGTGCCGGATGGTGAACCGCTCGCCGTCATTCTCCACATCGGCGTAGGCACAACGGGAAGCCCGCAGGTGCTGACCCAGCATCCGTGCCATCACGGCCATGATCTGTGCGGGATCAGTCAGCGTGCGGGTCGTCTCGGTCAGATCATTGAGAAAGCGAAAGCGTTCTTCACTGGAGCGGATGGCCTCCTCCGCCTGCTTCAGAACTTCCACGTCCGTGTTGGTACCAAACCACTGCACCACGCGCCCCGCCGAATCCTTCATCGGGTGAATCCGCGTCAGAAAGGCGCGGAATTGCCCGTCCGCACCGCGGAGGGGAAACTCCATCTCGAACGGCTGCCCGGAGGCAATCGCGCCTTTCCAGTTCGCCATGACTTTCGGGAGCATTTCCAAATCATGAACGTTCTGCCAGCCCCAGCCCTCCATTTGCTCCGGCGTCCTGCCCGTGTATTGGTACCAGCGCTCGTTATACCAAAAAATGAATCCGTCGGCCCGGGCGATCCATGCCAGTTGGGGAATGGAATTGGCCATCGTTCGGAACCGTTCCTCGCTTTCCCGTACCGCCGCCTCCGCCGCTTTGCGCTCGGTAATATCGGCCCGGATGGCAACATACTGGCGGGGTTTGCCGTCCTCATTGAGGAAGGGAACGATGGTGGTGTCCACCCAGTAGAACGTGCCATCCTTGGCCCGGTTCTGGATATCGCCTTTCCAGACCTTCCCGTGGGCAATGGTGCTCCACAGTTCGCGGATGAAGGCCTTGGGATGGAAACCGGAATTGATGAGGCGATGATCCTGACCCAGCAGTTCCGCGCGGGAGTATTGGGAGATCGCGCAGAACTTGTCGTTGACGGCGGTGATTTTACCCTGCGGATCCGTGACGGCCATGATCGCGTGCTCGTCGAGGGCAGCCCTCAATTCGGTGATTTCCTTGAACGTGGCATGGAGCAGATCCTCGGTTTGTTTTCGCTTGGTGATGTCGCGGATGTTGCACTGAATCACCTTCTTGTCGCCCGCCTGGTACACATTACAGACAAACTCCACGGCAATCTGGCGGCGATCTCGGGTTTCCAGCGGCAGATCTTCATAGCGGACATGCCCTTCGGTTTGCAATCGCTCCAGCATGACCTGATTCGATTCGATGTCCCGGAACGGACTTAACTCGCCGACCGTCTTGCCGACCATCTCCTGGTGCGAAAAACCCAGCAACTCGATCAGAAAAGAATTCGCATCTCTGATCCGTCCGGTGTCCGCGTCCAGAATCAGGATGCCATCCCGCGCCGCTTCGAATAGCCGGCGGTAACGCTCTTCCGAGACGCGGAGCGCCGCCTCGCGATTCTCGGCCTGCTTCGTCCGGAGTTGGGCCTGCACCACGCGCAGATCGGCCTGGCCGGTCAACGTCCTGGCTTCCTCGGTTCGAGTATTGGCTTGATTCGTCCGCGTGTTGGCTTCCTCAGTTCGCGTGTTGGCCTCGTCCGTCCGGGTATTCGCCTGGTCGGTTCGGGTGTTGGCTTCCTGGGTCCGCGTCTCCGCCTGTCCCAGCCGCGGGTCGTGCTCGGGTCCGGTCGGATGCGGTTTTTCGATCTGGTTCCCGGCCCGCGCCTCGATTGGGGCTGAAGCCGCCGCCGATGTGAGAGGAGCGTCTTCGGAGTTCATG
>JADLHS010000040.1 GCA_020848635.1 Limisphaerales bacterium | reverse complement strand
GCCTGCTGAACGTTCTGGTCAGCTTCAGTCTGGCCTTGTTTGTCGCCATCCGTGCACGGGACCTGCGCGGGCCGGTGCGCCACCAATTTTACCAGGCCATCGTCGGGAGATTCCTCAAGTCTCCCTTAAGCTTCCTGTTACCAATTGGGGTGACCTCGACCCCAAAAACAGAGCCGCCATCTCAATGATTGCAATAGCCATCTGTGCTCGGCAAACCCAATGCCATCAAACTCAAGCGAGCTGTGAGCCAAAGCTGTCGACCCATTGGCACTGGCGCTGACCGGTGATGGCTAGGTTGAACCGGCGGCATAGAGCAGGTCCAAGCTCTAAAGGCTGTCTTTGCTGTAGCCCAGAAAGATCAGCCAAGCGGGCGCGGCATCTCGGCGTCGGGGTGCCGCCAGAACCCGCCTCACCAGGGCTTGTCAGCTGGGAATTTTTTGGCGAGCAATGCCTCCGATACCCTAATCAGGAGTTCACCATGCACAGGACTGCCCCGCGCCCCTGTCTCCAAATCGATTGTGGTTTCGTCCACACCTATTGATCCTGTTGATGGCATCCTCCGGATGCCGCTCCCCAATCCGCGCTCCGATAAGCCGTTCAACATCGCAAAACTCGTGTCTCCCCGGCGTACCTCGCCGGCACTAGCCTGGCGAACTCCTGCGCGAAATCGCTGGCTTGAGTGGGGCAACGGATTAAGCTCGGCTCGGCAAGCGCTAACTTAAAACCCCAGAATCAAAGCCATGAAAAGCAAAACCAAACCAACCACTTTCAAGAACGGGCCGAGTGCCACCTCCCGAATCCAACTTGGGATGCACACAGACAATTGGCGGACCCTCAGCGGCTCGTTTGAACAAGCGGTGGCTTCCGCCGTCGAGCACCAACTTGGTCACATCGAATTCGGCCTGGTGGACGGGCAGAACTTCATTCAGGGCCTCGGCTACGATCCGGCGCTGCCAATTGATGTTGATGAGATGTGGCTCAACCGCTACCTTGGCGAGCGCGGCATTCAGGTTTCACAGATTGACGCCGGTTACCCGCTCACCGGGCCCAAAGGGGCTGTCTATGGCGTGCCGTACGTGTGGCGCGCCATCCGGATGGCGCATCTCCTCGGCTGCCCGTACGTGGACAGCACCGATGGCGCGACCAAGCCCGCTGGCTGGACGGATAAGGAAACAATCGCGCAATGGCGGCTGAATCTGCGGCTGGTGCTGGAACGCGCGGAGAGTTTTAAGGTCGGCGTGAACCTTGAACCGCACGGCCCCTTCACGAACAACCTGGAGTTGATGGTCAAGATTCTGAAGGAGTTCGACTCGCCCTGGCTCGGCGTAAACTTCGACACCGGCAACACCTTCATCGCCGGCCATGATCCGCTGACTTATTTGAAGGCGATCCGGCCCTGGCTGAAGCATGTGCATTGCAAAGACGTGCCCCAGGAGATGGCCGCGGCCAACCGCGGTGAGGAAACGGGCATCGCCAGTTCTGCGGTGTCCATCGGCAATGGCGCCAATGCCGCCAACATCAAAGCGTGCATTGGCTATCTGCAACAGACGAAGTGGGCGGGCGTGTTCTCCGTCGAAACGCTCGGCACGCCGCGCAATATCCGCGAAAGCGTGGCGTGGTTGCGGTCGGTGATCTGATCGGAGGCAACGGAAGCGGACGCATTGCCTCCACCGAGCCGGTGTAGGCGATGGTTTGATCCAAGTTCTCCAGATGAAAGCAAATCTTTGCTTCTTGCTCGCCTTTGTCTGGACGGCTGGTTTCAAACTCAGTGCTGCGGCGGAGTCTGACTTGTCCAAGCTCGCGGTGGCGAAAAACACCTTTGCCTTCAAATTGCTGAAGCAACTGTCCACGCAGCAACCCGGCGCGAGGGTTTTTGTTTCGCCTTACAGCGCAGCGACGGCGTTGCAGATGGCCGCGAACGGCGCGGCGGGCCAGACCAAGACGGAAATGCAGCAGGTTTTGGAAACGACCGGCCTTTCCACCGCGGAATTGAATGCGGCTTGCAAGGCCGCATCTGAATTGCTCAATCCAAAAGACACCAATGTCATCCTAACCACAGCCAATGCGCTTTGGTATCGGCAGGGTGCGGCGGCGAAGCCCGGCTTCCTCGAAGCGAACCGGAAGATTTTCTCATCCACCGTCAAATCGCTGGACTTTGGCAACGCGCCCGCGGCGGAGGCGGAAATCAACCAGTGGGCGAGCGACCAGACGCATGGACGCATCACCGGAATCGCCAATGGCATGATTGATCCGCTCTACACGGATTTGATTCTGGCGAACGCGATTTATTTCAAGGGCAAGTGGCTCGATCCATTCGACGCCAAGCTGACAAAGGAGCGTCCGTTTCATCCTGCCGCTGGCGCGGTCAAGAATCTGCCGATGATGGAGATGGCGAAGAAGTTCACGTATCGCAAAGGCTCTGGCTATCAGGCAGTGCGGTTGCCCTACATGGGCTACGATCTGGCGATGTATGTTTTTCTACCCGACCCCGGCTCTAGTCCGGCGAAGCTGCTGCAAATCATGAACGGCGACGATTGGCGGCGGGTGACGATCCCCGGATTCAGCGCGCACGAAGGCTTGGTGGTGCTGCCCAAGTTCAAATTCGAAAACACGCTGGAGTTGATTGCGCCGCTCAAGGCGCTGGGAATGAAAACGGCATTCAATAACCAGAAGTCACAACCGGATGCTGATTTTTCCGGAATGTTCAGCGACCCACATCACATTTCTGAAGTCCGGCAGAAAGCGTTCGTGCAGGTGAGTGAAGAAGGAACGGAAGCAGCAGCAGTGACGGCGCTGGCGGTGGACTCCATGTCGGGACCAGAACCGAATCCGCCTAAGCCGTTTCAGATGATCGTGGACCGGCCGTTTGTTTTTGCCATCGTGGATGCGCGCAGCGAGATGATTTTGTTCATGGGTTTGGTTAACACACTTTGACTCTGCGTCTCCGCGTCTCTGCGGTTCAACTTCGGTAATTCTCCTTCCCCACACGAGCAGCCCGCGTTGCGATCGCCGGTAACGAGGCGTCGAATCAATCCCAATTCAACTCAATGAAATCTCCCGGCTTTAACGCGGCAACTTTCGCCGCAATCTCCTCGGTCTTCGTGCGAATCGTCGGCCAGTCGTTCGTAGGTAGAACCAGAATCGCAAGATGTCGTCCGGCGACGTTCTGTTGGTATTTGAGGTTTTGATCACTGGGGAGGAACGCGTCGAATTCCGGTTCGGCGGCTTGCAGCAAAGCGCCGTTCTTCAGTTGTCCCCAGCCCATTTCCTGCGCGGTGTGGACGGCGTGTTCAGGAAGAAACTTTCGCAACGGACGCGGGACGCAAGCATCCAGCAGGACTATCATTCGGCTTGAAGGACCGTCTTGTGGGCGTATTCCAAAACGGCAACGGCTTGTTCACGGGTCACGTCGGGAAAACAATCCAGGTATTCGTCAAGACTGAGGCCGCTTTCCAGATTGTTGAACAGGCTGTCCACCGGCACGCGTGTGCCTTTGAAGCAGGGCGCGCCGCTCAACCGTTCCGGGTCAACCCAGATGGGAACGTCGGGCGGAAAATTATACGCCGGCGCTGATTTCATCAGGTTTTACTCTATCAGACGCATGGAAATTATCACGCGCTGTCATTCCATCCGCGCGCACGAACAGGCCGGATTGCAGTCACCAAAGTCGTTGTCCCTGTGGTTCAGGCGCGGCCAGAATTTGTATTCGTCTGGGCTGCTTGGCCGGGGACGCCGCCGTTTCGCGCGTGCAGGGCGATTCCAATTGTCGCTGGCGTCTCGTCACGGCTTTGCCTTCAGCGAAACCAGATACGTCACCACGTCCGCCAACTCCGACTCGGTCATGGCTCTTTCCAATCCTTCCGGCATGAAAGAGACCGTGCTGGGAACGCGCTGTTTCACCTGGCTCAAATGCAGGGCTACTTTTTCATTGGCGGACACAATTACGGTCAGCCGGTCGCCATCCGCTTGCACCAGGTCGGTGAATTCCCGGTCGTCGCGAGTTTCGATGCGCTCGCTCAGGAAACCGGTCTTGATGATCTTGCTTGGTTCCAGGATGGATTCGACCAGGTATTGCGGCTGGGTAGCGGTGCCGATTTCGGACAACAGCGGGCCGGACTTCACGATGTCCGCCCGGACGGAGTGACACTTGGTGCATGCGATTAACGGCGCGGAAAAACTCAGTCGGCCCAGCGTGGGCGAAGCATTGGGGAGCCGCGCCAGGATCGCTCCGGCCAGGGCCGACTTATCCTTTGCCGTTGCGACTTTCAACTGCAACGCTTCCAAACGTGCGGCGGACCCTCCGAGCATCCGCAGCGTGAGGTCGAGTTCCTGGGCAATGTCGGCATCGTTCGTGGCGCCGGCCGAAGTTGCGTCCATCACGGCTTGGACCAGTTCCGGCGGGCGCGCGGATTGGCGCAATGCCCGCAGCGTCACCACCACGACGCCCTTTGATGGATGTTTAATCCACGCCAGCCAGTCAGCCTTGGTCAGGCTGGAATCCGTTACGCCCAAGGTGAAAACCGCTTCCAACTGCACGTCGCCAAGCGTGTCGTCGCGGGCGATTGTTCGCACCGCTGCGCGGCAAGCCGGGTCCGCCAACGCCCGCTGGCGCACAAGGAGCAGCGCCGCACTTTGGACCGGTGCGTCGCCACTCTGCAAACAGGCGAGCAGAAATTTCACCGCCAGTTGCTTGGGCGCCACCGCCTCGATCAGGTGCAGCGCCTGCAGCTCGGCTTCCGTGCCGGTCAATCGGAGTTCGCCACTTTCCAGACGATCGAGAAACGCAGCCGCATCCGTGTCTCCGGCTTTGATGGTGCCGCCGAGTTTGACGAGCAGCTGGAAGCGGCTGGGGAAATCCTGCACCGCGAGGTCATTCGCCACCCCGGCGAGGGGTGTGTTTTCGTAACGCGCGTTTTCCATGGCAATGAGCGCCACGCGTTTGGCTTCGACATCGTCGCGCTGCCAGAGTTGCTTCAGGGAGGCGGCATCGCCATGTCGTGCCAGTTCAAAACCAATTTGATAACGCAGGCGGCGATCCGGTGTTACATCGAGCGCTCCGAGCAGGGCTGGACCGACCGCAGTCGGGGTGTCGAGGCAAAGTGCAGCTTCCACCCGCACCTCGGCGTCGGGGTCGTGGAGCATCGGGGTGACCAGCTTGATCAAAGCTTCGCGGCCTAATCTGGGAGTGCGAATTAACGACGAACTTACGCCAACTGTGCCGCCCAAGGATTGCCCGGTGGCCTGCCGCAATTGGCGCAACGCGTGCGCGCGAACGCGTGCGTCGCTGTGCTTCAGCGCCCCTGCCATGGCTTCGGTCGCGGCAATACTATCCATTCGCGTGAGCGTCCAAATCGCGTTGGCGGCGGCGAAGGCATCTCCCTTGACTGCGACACGGCTGAGCGGCTTCACGGCAGATGGGCCGGCATTCACCAGCGCGCGTTCTGCCAGTTCGCGGACCAGATGATTCGAATGACTCAGCAAGGGAACCAGCGCGGCGGGTTTTAGCCGGGCGATGGCCTCGGACGTGGGAGTTTTAACAGGTTCTGATTTGTCGCCGCCGCGGTAAGTGATTTTGAAGATGCGACCGCTCTTGTCGTTCTCATCGTCCTGGCCGTGCCAGTCAATGAGATAGAGGCCGCCGTCGGGTGCTAGCACCATTCCGGTGGGTCGGAACATGGGGTCGCTGGTGGTGAGAAATGGTGTCGTCTCGGTCAGCGCTGTGTCCGCTGCGCCGAGGCGCGAAATGCCATCCTTCGCGCGCCGGAAACGACTGACCATGCGATTGCGCGAACCCTGACCGTGGCTGCCCCAGTTGCTGATGAAAATATCGCCCCAAAATTCCTGCGGCAGCATGGCCGAATAGTAGTGCAGGGCGGAGGTGTTCGCGCCCGCACCCATGTCGCGCACCGGAGGCGAGAGCGGCTCCGCGCCCGCCAGCCAGCCATACGAGAGATTGCGCGAAGCATAGCCATAGTCCAGGCCGGGGATGACGTGGACAAAAATGTTGGGGCTTCCTTCGCCGTTG
Source organism: Limisphaerales bacterium (assembly GCA_020848635.1). Classification (GTDB taxonomy): domain Bacteria; phylum Verrucomicrobiota; class Verrucomicrobiia; order Limisphaerales; family JADLHS01; genus JADLHS01. Next base: position 10,364 of record JADLHS010000040.1, on the reverse strand, counting down.
CTGATGTACCAAAGGTGACCCCAAGGATCGACGTCGAAGGCGTAAGGCGCGCGAAGACCTTGGGCCACGATCTCCAGTTCCGAACCGTCCAACTTGCATCGAACCATGCCGCCGCTCTTGCCACTTAGCCGGATCTCGCGCCCGTCCGAACCTGTGAGTTCGACTGGTTGGCCGCGGGGGTGATCGGCGATGCTAAGCCAGAGCCGGTCGTCGGGCCCGATCTGGACGCGATACATGCCGAACGGATTCCACTCCGTGGCGGCGTCCTTCACCAGCAGCTTGCGATTCACCCCTTTTCCCTCCGGGCCAACCTCCATCGAGAACAGTTCGTTCAAACTGGTGGCGTAGATTTTCCCGGCTCGGGTGCAAATGCCGACGACCGGATCCGTAAAACCGTCCGCGACCACCACCGTGCTGGCCGCGCGGCCATCCGGGCCAAGCGTGAGGCGCTTGATCGGATTGCTGGGCGGGTTGAACGGCGAGCCGTTCGTGCCCCAGCGATAGGTATGCGCTTCGGTGGCATAGATGACTCCGTGTTCATCCACGCACATGGTCATCGGGTTGACGATGTCCGGCTCGGCGGCAACCAGTTGAAGATCGAAGCCGGCTGGGAGAGTGAAATGTTCGACCGCCATTTGCGCTGGCAACGGATCCCGACCCGCCACCCAGGCGCAACCGCGGCGGATCAACTCCGCTGTGCCTGGCATCTGAATTGCTCGGACATCGTGACCGAGCGGTGTGTGGAAAACGCGTCCCTTGCCGAAAGTGTGGACGAACGCCATCGGCTGGTCGGATCGGGTCACTTTCGATTTCGCCGTGGCCAGCAACTCAACTGGCTTAGCGCCTGTAAGCCCGGTGTAAAGCTCGTCGTCCGTGTCGAACCCGGTCAGGCCTTGCGTAATAGGGTGGTCGGCGTTAACGATACGAACCTGAAACGGTCCGCGCGGGTCATGCGTGTTCTTGCGGTCCCAGATCTTGCCGGCGAGCGCGGAAAATTCCGTCCAGTTCGAGAACGCGCCGGAGGCAAAGTGCAGCACGAACAACCCGCCGCCTTGCTCCACAAACTTTTTCAGTTCCGCTTTGGATTTGTCACTGGGGGCCGGCTTCTCCCAGTTGTTGAAGTGAAGGAACACCACGTCGTGTTTGGAAAGGTCCGTCGCCTCCAGCCGGTACGGGTCATCCAGGACTTCCACATTCATTCGCGGGTCCTTTTCCAGTTCCGCTTTGATGGCCGGAGTCGTCTTCTGCCATTCGTGCGCGGGAATATCCATGCCGGTCACAATCAGCACGCGGATTTCGTCCGGTTTTGCCGGAAGGGAAGCGGCGAGTGCAAACCCCAAGCCCGCACCCATGCTCAGTTTCAACCAGACGGATCGCCGGGCGGCTCGCCAGCTGGCGAGATTTACCCGGAGACTCCGTTGTAGCGGTTTGGTTACGATCAGGGTTGAACATTGAATCACGCGCGGAATCATTATGTGGTGGTCTTCCGGGGGACAAGATTTCTTTGAGGTTTTTCCGAATCGGTCGCCCATGACGGCGGGCGTCCGACAGACACCAAAAAGTCTTGGTTAAGCACTGGTCTGAATTTCGGGAACAAGCGCACATAGCTTGAGCTCAATTCGCCGTTCAGACCGCGATCCCGCCCAGATGAATGCAAATCCGACGCCCGACTCCCCCGTGTAGAGTTTGTGCCGCGTGTACGTGAACAAGAAACCTTCTGGATGCGCTTATTCAGCGTTAGTGGCCAATTGGTTGAAATTCCAGAATTTTGTGCAACCCACGCAACCACCGGTTAACTAACAGCAAAATGCGGTGAGCAGACCTTAGCGATTTAGCTAAGTGTGTAAGTAGCAAATATGACTGCTGCCGCCCAAGCCCAATACAAGACGCAGGCCCGAATCATCAAGGCTCTCGCACATCCCACCCGGCTATTCATCGTGGATGAACTGTCGCGGGGCGAACGCTGTGTGTGCGAACTCACTGACATGATCGGCGTCGAGATGCCGACCGTTTCCCGTCACCTCAGCCAGCTCAAGAATGCGGGTATTCTGGAGGACCAGAAGCGTGGGGCGCAGGTGTTCTACCGCTTGCGCGTGCCCTGCGTGTTGAATTTTTTCAAGTGTGTTCAGGCCGTGCAGAAGAACGGTAACAGCGGAAGGTAATCGAATGAGGTCACCCCTTCAACCTCATGGCGCGGCATCTGACCCTGCGGTGGAAGCGTTAAAACGTGGACTGGCTGTTGGCCCAATAACCGTTGCTGCCGGCATACCGGGTTGGCGCAAGTATTTGCTTCGGGGCTTCGCGGGTCTGGGATTCTGGTGGTTGATCTATCGCAGCCTTGCGCCATTTGCGGCGTGGTTCACCGATTCGCTGTGCGGTCTGGCGAAAGGATCGCGCTTGGGCGCGGCGGTGGAGTTCTTCGTTTATGAATCGCCCAAGGTCTTGCTGCTGCTCACGCTGATTGTGTTCGGGGTCGGCCTCGTGCGGTCATTTTTCACTCCAGAACGGACGCGGCGGATTTTGTCGGGCCGACGGGAATCTACGGGCAATGTGCTGGCGGCGCTGCTGGGCATCGTGACGCCATTCTGTTCCTGTTCGGCAGTGCCCTTGTTCATCGGGTTCGTGACCACCGGCGTGCCGTTGGGAGTCACGTTCTCCTTTCTCGTCTCCGCGCCGATGGTGAACGAGGTCGCGCTGGTGCTGCTCCTCGGGCTGTTCGGCTGGAAAGTGGCGGGCTTGTATCTGATCACCGGCCTGGTCATTGCGATCCTGTCTGGTTGGGTCATTGGGCGGCTGCGGATGGAAAAGCATGTCGAGGACTGGGTTTACGCGACGAAACCCGGCGAGGCCGCAGCGGCGGAAAGGCTGGATTGGCCGGCACGAATTCGCGCTGGTTGGGATGCGGTAAAGGACATTGTTGGGCGCGTCTGGATCTATGTATTGATCGGCATTGCAGTGGGGGCGGCCATTCATGGTTATGTGCCGGAGAATTTCATGGCCTCCATCATGGGCAAACGCGCCTGGTGGTCGGTGCCGCTGGTGGTGCTGCTTGGGGTGCCAATGTATTCAAATGCAGCGGGCATCATTCCCATCGTTCAGGCCCTGCTCGGAAAAGGAGCGGCACTCGGCACGGTGTTGGCGTTCATGATGTCGGTCATCGCACTTTCGTTGCCCGAGGCCATAATTCTGCGGAAAGTTCTCAAGCCCCGACTCATCGCGACCTTTTTTGGAGTGGTGGCGCTAGGCATCGTGTTGGTCGGCTCTCTTTTCAACTGGATCATGTAACGACCGAGCTCAAACCAAAATCTTTATGAAGCTCCAAATCCTCGGCACGGGCTGCGCCAAGTGCAACGCCCTGATGCTAGCCACCGAGCAGGCCGCGCAAGCCCTCGGCCTCCCCTGCGAACTTGAAAAAGTCACCGATCTGCAGCGCATCATGGCGTTTGGCGTCATGACGACGCCCGCGCTGGTCGTGGACGGCAAAGTGAAGGTAGTCGGCAAGGTGCCGTCGGTGGACGAAATCAAAAAACTGCTGGCGTGAGACCCCGGCAGAATCCGTAACGGAGCAAGCCGTAGACTTATGACAAACAAATCGATTGGTTTTATCGGCGGTGGACGCATCACCCGCATCTTTCTTGAAGGCTGGAAGCGCGCCGGGCAGTTGCCGGGCAAGATCGTGGTCAACGACTGCAACGCGGAGACGCTGGCTAAAATGAAGGTGCTTTTTCCGAGCATCGAAACGTCGGCGCAGACCGCGGCGGCCGCCGCGCAGGACATTGTCTTGCTCGCGGTGCATCCACCGGTGGTGGCGGAGGTGGCAACGGGCGTCAAGGGCAGTCTCAAGCCTAGCGCGCTGGTGGTGTCGCTCGCACCCAGGTTCACCGTGGCGAAGCTGACCGAACTGCTGGGGGGATTCAGACGACTGGCACGAATGATCCCTAACGCGCCTTCCATAGTGAACTTTGGGTTCAACCCGGTGGCCTTCGGCCCGACCCTCACGGCGGCGGACAAGGGCGAACTCACCGCCTTGTTTTCACCGTTGGGCGAATGTCCGGAGACGGCGGAGGCGAAGTTGGAAGGCTACGCGGTGTTGACGGGCATGGGCCCGACGTATTTTTGGTTTCAACTGCAGGCCCTGCGCGAAGTGGCCATTGGTTTTGGCTTGACCGAAGCGGAGATTGCTCCGGCGCTGAAACGTATGGTCTGCGGCAGAACGCGCACCTTATTGGAATCCGACCTGACGCCGGTTGCGGTGATGGAACTTATTCCCGTGAAACCGCTGATAGAGATGGAGCCATCCGTCACGGAGATATACCGCACGCGCCTACCAGCCCTGTTCCAGAGAATCAAACCCTGAGATGAAGAAACTCATGAAATTGTCTATAAAGTTGATGATGGTGGCAGCCTTGCTGGTGGTGATTGCCAAGGAGGCTGCGGCCGGCGAAATGCCCCCCCCCGCCAACACCAATACCCCGGCGAGGGCCAAGCTGCCGCGGCTCGTGGATTTGGGGGCGGACAAGTGCATTCCCTGCAAAAAAATGGCGCCGATCTTGAAGGAGTTAAAAACGGAATACGCCGGGCAGATGGAAGTGGATTTCATTGACGTGTGGAAGAAATCCGACGCAGCCAAACCGTACAAGCTCCTGCTGATCCCAACACAGATTTTCTACGACGCCAACGGCAAGGAACTGTTCCGGCACGAGGGATTTTACGGCAAGGCGGACATCCTGACGAAGTGGAAGGAGCTCGGCGTGAGTCTTGTTGAGCGCAAGTGACATGAAGCCGGCTCTCCGCACACTTGTCATCACGGCGGCCATACTCGCTGGCATGGTGATTGTGAGTGCGCGTCAAGGTCCGCGCCCCGCGTGTCCCAGCGGTTCGTGTTGTCCGCTACCAATCAACCTGAACGGCTGGCCAAGCAACACTTGGGTGGTGATTGAATCCACCAAGCCGGCTGAATGGAGCGGGGAGTGGCTCACGAATCGCCATCGGTAGCCATGGAACAGCTTTTTACCAATCTTAGCCACGCGGTGGAAGGTGCGCCGCTCATCGCGCTGGCGGCGGCGGGCGTTTGGGGCATCCTCAGCATTATTCTCAGTCCCTGCCATCTGGCCAGCATCCCGCTCATCGTGGGTTTCATCAGCGAACAAGCCCAAGTGACAACCAAACGGGCATTCTGGACTTCAATGCTTTTTGCCGTGGGCATTCTGGTGACGATTGCAGCCATCGGTGCGATCACCGCAGTGGCTGGCCGCATGATGGGCGACGTGGGGCGCTACGGAAATTATGTGGTCGCGGTCATCTTCTTCGTGGTGGGGCTGCATCTGGTCGGCGTGATTCCGTTGTCGTTGTCCGGCGCGGGACAAGTGGGGATGAAACGGAAAGGTTATCTCGCCGCGTTCATACTTGGCCTGGTGTTCGGCATAGCTCTCGGCCCCTGCACATTCGCCTACATGGCGCCGGTGCTCGGCGTCACCTTTAAACTGGCTGCGACGAATATTAGTTACGGCGCGATACTGCTGCTGGCTTACGGTGTTGGCCACTGCGCGGTGATTGTCGCTGCCGGCACGTCCACCCAACTCGTGCAACGCTTCCTGAACTGGAATGCGAACTCCATGGGATTGACCGTCGTAAAAATTGCTTGTGGTATCCTCGTCATCCTCGGTGGCGTGTGGTTGATCTATACCGCGCCATGACAACGCACACCTCTATCCCAGGCTGCTTCGCAGTTCTGGTTCATTCGACGGTGGAGTTTTACCCCACACCGCAACGGCTTTCGCGGGCATGATTACCTTGGTTCATATCGCACTTGGAAAACCGCCCATCTCCGGGATGGCTGTGCAGGGTGACTCTCCAGTTCAGCGAAACGCGAAAGAGCTGGCAAAGCCTGAGCTGATACCACGCGGTTGCGAGCGCATCACCACGGGCGCCGGAGGCGAAAGAACTGATTGCCCGAAACCGGCAAAGTGACACCGAGCAAACCGCCACTGGCGGTGGGAGCGTTGGTGACCCACCGCCAGTGGGGCGCTGAGCCAAGCGAGCCAGTCGCTTCCAAGAGGGCATCCGCAACGGTGATGGGCCAGGAAAGCGTTAGCGTATTATCCGCGTAGTTCATCGCGGGCGCAACTGCATTGCCGATCACGACGGTGCCGGTGCGCGTCGTGGTTGCGCTGGACACTGTTGCCACCACGGACCAATTATAGCTGCCCGGGATTGCGTAGGTGTGTGTCGCAAATTGGTTCGTGCTGGCCGCCGCGCCGTCGCCAAAATTCCAGTTGAACATGACTGGGATGAGGGTGTTGGTGGTTACTGGCACGACGGCGAACGCGACGGGCCAGCCAGCGGGATATGTGGGCGGGACCTGTGCGGTGGCTCCAATGGAGAAGGGGCCTTGGGCCACGGCAACGCTGCCAGTGGCGAGACTGGAGTTCCGAGAACCGTTGTAGGCCGCGAACGTGAAGGTGTCCGTCCCGATGAAACCTGGATCCGGGAAGTAGATGGCGACACTGCCGGTCAAACCGACGGAACCATGCGCGGCTTGGGAGATGATCCGTAAGCTAATCCCGGTACCGGTGGCTGGCAAGGTGATTGCAACCGGTTGACCCGCTAGGGTGTTCGTGACCGCATTGCTAGCCGTGGGGGCCGCTCCCGGCTCGCCCTCACCGTCCGGACCGTTGTGGCACATGTAGCATCCCACAATCGCGCCACGAAATACATTTTGTCCATCCAGAGTTCGAGTCGTTTGCACGACTGAGAGCACGGTGCCCCGACTATCCGCGCCGTGGCACGTCTGGCATTGAGCCAGATTCGCCTTCGCATAGTCTTCATGCCCGGAGACCCAACTGGATCCGACGGGATGCATCCCGTGTGGGCCGCCCGCGGCGGTGGTGCTGTTCACTGGCATGGAGCCGTGGCACGAGGTGCATTCTATCATGACACCGGCGTGACCTTGGAGTGCGTTGTTGCGCACGTTGTCATTCGCGTGCGTGCTCGGAAATTCCGCGTGCGTCGAACCGTGGCAGGCGGAGCATTGCAGTCCACCATGCCCTGTGGAAAAGCGATACAACGAAAGGCCCGCTGCCGGGGTGTTGGGCGTGGTGGCAAAAGTCGGGTTCACGGCTACGCGAGGCGAACCATTTGTTTCAAAGACGGAGGTGTAGCGAATCTGACCGTTGTTGTGAGTGGCAGTCCCGCTGTGGCATTGCTGGCAAGTCGGCTCCATGAACCAGCCCACTCGGTCCGGCGCGCCGACGGTACTCATGGTGCCGTGGCAGCTTTGACACTGCATTTCCATGGCCCCATCCGCAGCAACCGCCCCACCCATCGCGCCGCGCAGACATTTGGTGGTTGAGCCTGGATGACAACGGTAACAGGAAGCGCGATTGGCGGAGTGGTCAAGGGTGAGATTCAGCACGGGATCCTGGACGTGGGCATGATAGGCATGCACCGAAGTGGTCAGCGATGGAATCGTGCCGAAGCTGGGGGCGCCGAGGGCCTCCGAGGCATGACACGCCGCGCATAGAACCGGCTTGCCGTCCGCCACCACCCCCCGATACAGACCCTGCGGATTAAAGCCGCGATCGGCCAGTGCCGCTTGATAAAGCGCGGGATGGTCCGCGAACTGGTGCTCGTCGTGCAGCCGCAAAATGTTTAGCCGGAAATCGCGTTCCGGCAGTCCGTTCCATACCCAGCCCGCGGCGGGCTCCGCGGCAGCTTGCGTTCCAGAAGCGTGGCAGGCGCGACAATCCATTTCATCAGAGACGGGCAGGACCATGTCGTTGGTGGCGATGGGCTGATCCACCGCATTGCGAGCGATGAGTCGCATGAGTGGATAAGGATTCTTGTGGTGCGCGTCGTCGTACGGTGAAATGGGAATGCCTTCGGCGCGAAACCAATTGACCTTCGTGAAGACACCCGCCGCCGGCTGATTGGTGCGCTCGAACAGCATGGTTTGCGGCACATTGCTGACGCCGGGCATGGACCAACCGGCCAGGCCGCCTTCGGGGGTTAGCGTGGCGCCGAAAAGCGCGTTGGCGTAAGTATAGTAATTGCCCTTGCCCATCGCGGTCGCATTGAATGAGCCGTTGGGGTCCGTCACGGCTTGGTAGGTCACGGTGTAACCGCCGCCGTTGGTCACCAGCTTTCCGGCCACGATGAGTTGTGCCTCAATCGTGTTGTAAGGCGGGAGGATCGAAAACACCGAATAGTCACTGTCCATGCAGTGCATGCCCAAGTTGTTCCAGCCGAGGATTTGGTTGTTTACGGCGGTGAGCGTGAGCGGGATTGCAAGAGTCGCCGCCAGAACTGTCCATTTGAGTGGGTGCATAAAAAGAGTCGTTAGGGACTAATGAGCCGCGAGTGTGGTAAATGTCACACACTTATTTGGGGCTTCTTCCACCGAGTGCGAATTGATAGGAGACAAATCGCGTGAACGCCAGGGGATGTTATACCCATTGGAGCTTTCCGGGGGGGTGGAGGCCCCGGCACAGGTCGCCGGGCGGGAGGCCACCATAATTAGGACTGGCGCGGAACGAAGAATAATCTAAGCCCAAAACCTGATATGAATTAGAGTAATTTGCGGAATGTGGATCGAAGCGTAAGTTGCTCTGACCAGGCAATTTTGGCCTTGTACTTTGAGGCGTGATGGCACATTAGCCTTTGGACGCGAATGGTATCTGTGCCTCCCCGTGGAGTCTTCAAGGATTTGTGTTCCCAAGTGTTGCCCTCGGGGTTGGTCCGTCGAGTGTTGAAAGCGTGCGGTGTAAAAAGTCGGCGGCCGCCGCTACTTACACCGAGCGAATTGGTGCAGACTCTGATCTTTCACGCCGTCGCCGGGGCTGGCACTGGCGCAACTATATGAAGAAATTGACCGGCCAGCAGATTAGCGACGGGGCCGTGTCGCAGCGCCGTGCGCGCCTGCCGTGGGAAGTCTTCGAGTTGCTGATGGCCTCGGCGTTGACGCCCAACCAAATTATCAATCATGAGTATTCCGAAATGCATGCCCGCCCGTTGCGTCATTGCGGTGGCCGCTTCGGCAGGTGGTTTGAAAGCTTTGTCCGTCATTCTGGGTGGATTGCCAAAAGACTTCCCAGCGGCCATCGCCATCGTGATGCACCTTTCCCCCGAGCGTAGGAGCATCCTGGCTGAGATTTTGGACATCCGTAGTCACTTGGTTGGAGGGCAGGCGGGCTCGTACGGGTGACATCCTATGTCATTCGAGTGTTTTCGTGGCCCCACCCAACCACCACTTGTTGGTGGCCAAAGGTGGTCGCCTTAAACTTTCCTCCGCTTCCGCGGCGAAATTTCATTTTGCCCGTCCGTCCGCCGAGCCGCTGTTTGCCTCGGTTGCCAAGGCTTACACTGCGGTGAGGGCGGCACACCGTTTATCACTGAACCGAGCGATTCCCAATCCGCCCAACTGAATGTTCCGGACGATCCGATGCGGGCGGCGGCCGAAAAGGCCATCGCTGGCGCGCAGGTGCAACTCGAAACTGAGGACGGAACGGTGGATCGCCTATCCCATACGGGAGTGGTAGTGGTTTAGGGTTCGGTGATCGCGCGGACGTAGCGACCTAACCAGTAGCCCAGGAGGAACTCGTCACCGGGAAAATCCGTGGCGTCGTCACCATGGTCGAGGATGAAGGGTTGGGTGTTGATGCGCGCCATGAGTCGTTCGCCCGGCGGAAGCAGTTCCTTGAGTTCGCGTTTCATGAAGTTCGGCGGCAGCTTGGTCAGATCTTGCCGATGCGAGTTGGCGACCCGCCAAGCGATCGTGTCGAGAGGCGTGCCGCGCAGGGTCCAGATGGAACCGGCGGCGTCATACTCTTTCGCCCCGCAGGCCGCGGCGATGAAGTTCCAGATCGGGTAGCATTCCGGCCGCTCGATCTCCAGATGCTCCCGCACGACCGCGAGGTATTGGGCCCGCAGTTCGTCGGTGAAAGCGAAGCGCACCAGCGGCCAGTAGGTGAAGAAGGCCAGTTCGTCATCGCTGTGGTTCCACTCGTTGCCCATATCGTCGCCCTCATGGATGTATCCAGCGGTGGGGCCGATGAGCCTGAGCGAGCTAACAATGTTGGTCAGATAGCCGTATTTGGCGAACATTTCGAAAGCCTTATCCCGGTAGCGCGCCTTGCCCGTCATTGCAAAAGCAAGTTGCAGGCTGGCGGTCAGTTCGGCGCTGTTGAGCTGACGATCGTGGATTGTTAGCGGGAACCAATTCACGTAATCGGGGTGCCAACGCCCCCAGAGCGTCGGTTTGCCGTCCACGTCCACAAGATATAGGTCATGCGCCAGGATGTGGTCCACGATCCGGGCGTAGTTGGTAGCGATGCGGGCGCGTTCGGCGGCGTTGGTAGCCACCAACT
>JADLHS010000039.1 GCA_020848635.1 Limisphaerales bacterium | reverse complement strand
CGGGCTTTGTACTGCAGGAAACCTGGGCCTTGTCGCCCGCCAACTGGACGAACTCACCGAGCGGCACGACCAATCCCATCGTCGTCCCCGCCTCCTGGCCGGCCAAGTTCTATCGCCTGTTCAAACCCTGACGCAAATCCGTCCCCTGCAATCTTCAACCCTCAACTCGCAACCAACACTAACACCATGAAAACCGGGCTCATCTCCCTCGTCGTCGGGCTGGCTCTTGCGGCGGGCATCCCTTCGCTCCCCGCCCAAAACACGGTCGTCACCTACCAAGGTCGCGTGACCAGTCACGGCACGAACTTTACCGGTTCCGGCCAGTTCAAGTTCGCCCTCGTCACCAGCACCAACGCCCATCACACCGCCACGGCCAGCGCCACAGTGAGCGGAGGATTCGTCACCATCATCGCCGTCAACTTCGGCGGCAACGGCTACGTCTCGGCGCCCACCGTCACCATCGCGGGCGGAGGCGGAGCTGGCGCAGTGGCGACGGCGAACCTTGCTAGCGGCATTGTCACGAGCATGACGGTGAACAACCCCGGCAGCGGTTATACCAGCACGCCGACGGTGCTTTTGAGCGCCCCGCCGGAGAGCCTGACGTTCACCACATATTGGAGCAACGACGGCACGAGCAGCGCCGGCAGCCAGCCCGCTGCCGCCGTCACTACAAGTGTGGCCGATGGCTTGTTCACCGTACCGCTGGGAGACGCCACGCAGCCGAACATGACCGCCTTGAGCGCGGCGCTGTTTCAGCAAACCAACCTGCAACTGCGCATCTGGTTCAATAACGGCGTGAATGGGTTTGCGGCGTTGAGTCCATTGCAAAACCTCACCGCGGCGCCCTATGCGAACCACGCCCATGCCGCCACGACGTTGACCGCTGGGAACAACCAGCCCGTGAACCTCAGCATCAATGGCACCAACGTGCTCCGGATTACCTCGGTGTATGACTCGCTCTATTCCAGCCCCACGGTGAATTCGGTGGGCGGTTACGCTGGCAACGTGATCAGCAATGGTTTTGTGGGAGGCTTCATTGGGGGCGGCGGGAATAGCCTCTATCCCAATCTCGTCGGCGAGGATTATGCCTCGGTCCTGGGAGGAGTGGGAAACAGAGCCACCGGTTTTGGCGCTACTGCGATGGGAGCGGGTAACATCGCCAGCGGCACAAGCTCGACTGCAATGGGCGATAGCACCACCGCCAGCGGCGATCTCTCGACCGCGATGGGCTTTTACACCACCGCCAGCGGCTATTCTTCCACCGCGATGGGCGCCTACGCCCGGGCCAATCATCTCGGATCATTTGTCTGGGCGGATTCGACCGGAGGTCACTTTGATTCAACTGCTAGTCAACAATTCTCCGTGCGCGCCGGTGGTGGCGTGCGGCTGGTGGGGAATGTTCAGATTGGAGAGAACTCAGCGGACTACCTTCGCGTCCAGCTCGGGGGCGGTAATTCCTATGGCAACCTTTACGGTTCGTTTCCAGGCTTCGGCGATGGCGTCCACTTGAGCTACAACTATTACGCCAACTCCAGCGGCGGCAATGTCATCCACAATGCCGGCGGCGGCACTTCGCGCATCAGCGCCCGATACGGCGAAATCATCCTGGCCGTCGGCGCCGTCAACAATGCCCCCTATGTCCAACGGCTGCTCGCGAATACGACCGGCGTCACCGTCAACGGCACCTTCAACAACTCCAGCGACCGCAACTTGAAGCAGGGCTTCAACGCCATCAGCCCTGCCAGCATCCTGGAGCAAGTCGCCCAATTGCCCATCTCCGAATGGAGCTACAAGGAGGACGCCACCACGCGACACATCGGCCCGACCGCGCAGGATTTTCAAGCTGCCTTCAAGATCGGCACGGACGACAAGCACATCGCGCCGCTGGATGAAGGTGGCGTAGCGCTCGCTGCCATCCAGGGGTTGAACCGAAAATTCGAGGATGGCGCGGCAGTTTTGCGGGCGGAAAATCAGGAATTGAAAAGGGCGTTGGCGGAACTAAAAGCCATCGTCGCAAATCTGCAAAGTATTTCGGCCCGCAATTGATTTAAATCTCACGCAACCCAATCAAGCACGAAAACATTATGAAAACAAAACTACGCCTCCCCAAACACCTCGCCAGCGCTGGCCTGCTGGCTGCCGCTGGATTGACGCTTTCAGCCGCGCCCTTCTTCCTGCCGGTCACCTATCAAGGCCGGTTGGATCACGCGGGCTTGCCGACTGATGGTAGTTACGAATTGCAGGTCGGACTGTTCAGCGCGACTAGTGGCGGCAGTCCGGCGCAACTGCTCACCAACAATATCGTCGTGAGCAGCGGGTTGTTCACCACCGTGCTCCAGTTGGATGGCAGCGAACTGCAAAATGCCACAACGGATTGGTTGGAACTGGGCGTCCGCACCAACGGCAGCGCCGCCGCGTTCACCATTCTGACGCCCCGGCAGGAGTTGACTTACGCACCTCGGGCCGCGCGCGCCGATGTGGCGGGATTGGCCACTGATTTTCCCGAGGGGGCCGTGAGTTCTTATCACATTTCTGATGGAAGCATTCAAGCCCAGGACATTGGTACCGGTGAAGTCGTCCAATCCGTGAACGGATTGAAGGATGCGGTGACACTGGCCGCGGGAGGCGGCATCACCATTTCGCCAGCCGGGAACACACTGACGATTTCCAATTCCGGCTGGCGACTCAACGGCAATGCCGGCACGACGGCGGGCGCCCATTTTCTCGGCACGACCGACAATCAACCGCTGGAATTCCGCGTGAACAATCAACGGCGTTTGCAGTTCGATACCAATGCCAACGTGATTGCGGGCAATACTTTTAATCAGGCCGGCCCGACTGGAGTGAATTTGTCCGGCATTCTCAGTGGCATTGACAATCAAATTCGGGCGACTTCATCGGGCGCCGTCATCGTCGGAGGCAGCGAAAACGCCATCACGAATGGAGTGGACGCCGTCATCGGTGGCGGACGCCATAACTATGCCCGGGGCTTTGGTGCGACCGTCAGTGGCGGGGTGGACAATTCCGCCCGATCCGATCGCGCCACCGTGGCGGGAGGCGCCGGCAATGAGGCCGGCTGGGATTCCTCTTTTGTCGGTGGAGGCTCCGAAAACTCCGCCCAAAATGGCGCGGCGGCAATTGTAGGCGGTAAACTTAACACCAACCGTTCAGCTTATGGCTTTATTGGGGCGGGGCAATCGAACGCCATCGCCGTGGCCAATGCTGCTACGGTGGCTGGCGGCGAGGCTAATAGCGTGGGATACGCTGCGGATTACGGGACGATTCCCGGCGGCTACGCCAACGCGGTCAACGGCGCGTACGGCTTTGCCGCCGGACGCCGCGCCCAGGCCAATCACGCCGGTGCGTTCGTCTGGGCCGATGCGCAAGATGCCAGTTTTGCGTCCAGCGCCACCAACCAGTTTCTCATTCGCGCCAGTCGTGGCGTCGGCATCAACAACAACAATCCGACTGCTGCCCTGCACGTCGGCGGCACGGCGGGCGTGGATGGCATCCGGTTTCCTGATGGCACCCTGCAAACCACTGCGGCCGCTGCCTCTCCCCTCGGTTTCACCACCGGTGCGGCTGTAACACCTACCAGCATCGTCGCCTTTCTGTCTCCCCCCACCACTGTTACGTTGACCCGCCCCGGTCGCATTCAAGTCACGTCGCATTGTGCATTCGGCAGTTCTGTTGCTGGTGGCGCACACAACTTGAACCTCCAGATCGCGTATCGTCCGAGCGGTGGCGCCACCACCACCGTGGGCGGCGGCGTATTGGGCCTGACGGCAGCGCAAAACCAACGACATCTGTACGGCCTGAGCGGGTTGACTCCGTTGCTCGGGGCAGGCACATACGACGTGGGCCTGGCGGGCAGTTCAAGCTCGGCCAACTGGAACAACAACGAATGGTGCTACACCACCGCCGTGGTGTATTGACTTGCATCCCGAAGCCAAAATTGAGGCTTTACCGCAAAATTTTATGAACCGAAAACTACTTGCCCAGACCAGCCGTTTGTTGATCGTCAGCCTGATTGCCACGTCCGCCTTGGCGCAATACGCCATCACCTGGTCCACCATTGATGGTGGTGGCGGCACGAGCACCGACGGGGCTTATTCCGTCAGCGGCACGATTGGCCAGCCGGACGCCGGCGGGCCACTGACCAATGGTCAGTTTGCTGTCACCGGCGGCTTCTGGGCCCTGCCCACCGCGGTCCAAACCACCAACGCACCCACGCTCACGATTGCTCCTGCCACCCCCGGCAACGCCACGATCTCGTGGATGCCCAACACCCCGGGCTTTGTCTTGCAGGAAACCCTCAGCCTCTCGCCGACCAATTGGGTTAACTCTGCGAGCGGCACGACCAATCCCATCGTCGTCCCCGCCACCGTTCCGTCCAAGTTCTATCGCCTATCCAAACCCTGAATCCAAACTTAGCATGAAAGCAAAACTCACATTCATTCTCGGACTCCTGACCTCGGCCTTCTGCCTTTCCACACACGCCCAAGGCACGACGTTCACCTACCAGGGACGCCTGACGGAGAACGGCGCGGTGGTCAACGGCGCGAACGATCTCACCTTCACGCTCTACGATGGCGTCAACGGCGGCGCGCCGGTGGGCGCAAGCAACGTGGTCAACGACCTCGCCGTGACCAATGGAATCTTCACCGTGACGCTCGACTTCGGTGCGGCCTTCGATGGCAGCGCGCGCTGGCTGCAAATCGCCGTGCGATCCGGGGCCAGCGTCGGGGCCTACACCAATCTGATTCCGCGCCAGCCGATCACGGCCACGCCGTATGCCCTGCGGGCGTTGAATGCGGGCAGCGCGAACACCGCGGCTGGCGTGACCGCCGGCGCGGTGAACAATCTGGCGTTGGCCGCGGATGCCGTGGATGGCGCGAAGATCCTGAACGGCTCCGTCTCCAGCGCCGACCTCAACGCCAGCCTGTTGAACGGCACGTTTTGGAATCTTGGCGGCAATGCGGGCACTACGCTGGGCGCGCAGTTCCTGGGCACGAGCGACAACCAGCCGCTGGAGTTCAAAGTCAACGGCCTGCGGGCGCTGCGGTTGGAGCCCACAGCCGGTGCGCCGAACGTCATCGGCGGCACGGCAGCCAACCAGATCACGGCGCCCACGGCGGGTGGCGGTGTCTTGAGCGGCAGCGGCCACCGCATATTCAACGCGTCGGACTACAGCGTCATCGCAGGTGGATTCAGCAACCGCATCCAGATTTCCTCGCCCGGCGGTTTCATCGGCGGAGGACAGTTGAACTGGATTGTCAACAGCAGCACCAACTCGGTGATTGCGGGCGGCGCCTTCAATCAGGTGAGCCGTGATCATTCGTTCATCGGTGGTGGATTGGGGCAGACCAACCGCAGTGACTTCGCCTTCATCGGCGGCGGGAAACAGAACCGGATTGAAGTGGATTCGGAATTCAGCACGATCGGCGGAGGAAATACTAACACCATCGCGACGAATTCGCAGTACGCCACCATCGGCGGGGGGCGAGACAATATCGCCAGTGATAGTTTTGCGACCGTGCCGGGAGGTCGGGGCAACATCGCCAGCGGTTTCGGTTCAACCGCGATGGGATATAACTGCAGGGCCAGTGGCGCCTTTTCGACTGCTCTGGGCAGTAGTGCGGCCAGTGCCGACTATTCGACCGCGATGGGCTTCGGCAACACGGCGAGTGCTTGGTATGCAACCGCAATGGGCTACTTGTCCGAAGCTAGCGGCCTAACTTCGATAGCGATGGGCAGCAGCACGGCCAGCGGCGATACTTCGACCGCAATGGGCGCCAGCACGGCCAGTGGCCAAATTTCGACTGCGATGGGCAGCCTCACCACGGCCAGCGGCTTTGCTTCGACCGCGATGGGTAGCGAGACCACAGCCAGTGGCGACTATTCGACCGCGATGGGTCGTAGTGCAAATGCCATTCATGCTGGCTCCTTCGTTTTGGCGGATTCACAGTCTGCCGATTTCGCTTCCCTGCGGGACAATCAATTTCGCGTGCGGGCGGACGGTGGGGCGCGGTTTGATTTCAACGCGGGCGAATGGGTGGACTTGCGTTACCAAAGCAACATTCTCACCTCCGCCCGCATCATTAGCACGAGCAGCGGGGGGTACCTCAGTCTCGGCGGCACTTGGGTGAACGCCTCCGACCGGGAACGCAAGACGCATTTCACGCCCGTGGATCCGCTAGCAGTACTGGCCAAGGTGGCGGCCATGCCCCTAAGCGAATGGAGTTACCGGACTGAAGGTGAAAGCGTCCGGCACGTCGGCCCGATGGCGCAGGATTTCCATGCCGCGTTCGGTCTGGGTGGCGACGATAAAGGCATCGGCACCGTGGATGCCGACGGCGTGGCGCTGGCGGCGATCCAGGGCTTGAACCAGAAGCTGGAGGAAACCCGGGCGGAAAACTCGACCCTCAAAGAACGCGTCGAAAAACTCGAAAAACTCCTCCAGAAATTCG
>JADLHS010000038.1 GCA_020848635.1 Limisphaerales bacterium | reverse complement strand
GATGACATGAAAGCCCTGAAGAAACCCCGTAGGCTCTTCTTTTTGGTTCATCGTCGTTTGCAATGGTTGCCACAGGGTGGCCGTAAGCCGCGCCACCTCGCGAGTCTCGAATCAGCCCAAAATCAACTATGAAGCCACGTCAGCAACTGCGGTTTGCCTGCGTTCGGGTCGGCGGATTGCCTTTGGCAACAGCGGCAGCGGCAACCACCGTGAAAACTGCCGACAGCCGCGGCATCTCCAGCAGTCAAGCAATTCGAGCCCATTCCCCCCACCACGACGACGACGGCGCTTTTACACGGATCGAGCTGCTCGTGGTGATTGCCATCATCGCCATCCTGGCAGCGATGCTCCTGCCGGCCTTGAGCCGCGCCAAACTCAAAGCCCAGACCATCAACTGCGTCAGCAACATGAAGCAACTTTCCGTCGCCTGGGTCATGTATTCCGGCGATTTCAATGACATGCTTGTGCCCAACTGGCTGGGGGACTCGCGGGCCTGGATTGATGGGACCGAAGGCAATGTGAGCGGTGGGACCGGGGCCACGAATGTTCTGTCCATTCGCAATGGCTTGCTGTTTGGTTACGCCCCAAACCCAGGGGTGTACATGTGCCCAACGGCTACCAAAGGCGCAGTCCGCAAGGTCCGCAATTGCTCCCTCCAGGGCAGAATGGGCGGGGCAAGCGATGCCGACCAGGTCAAATACAGGATCCCAGCTTCCACCGAGGGGGAGTTGGGGGCCAAGTACCCGCAATACAAGAAAACGGGCGACATAATCAACCCGCCCCCGTCTGAAGCCAACACCTTCGTGGATGAAAGCACCGAGACCATTGACGATGGCTTCTTTGCCATGGATGCCAACCGTCGCCCGGATGCTTGGGAAAATTCCCCGACCGCCCGGCACGGCCAATCCGGCGTTCTGGCGTTCGCCGATGCCCACGCCGAGAATGTCCGCTGGGCTGCCTTGAACGTCGAGCAAACTTGGAATGCCTCGGTGACCCAGTATAAAGTCAACACCACCGCCGACCTGCGCCGTTTCCAGCGCTTTGTGTTCCGGTAAACGGAGTGCCGGCGGCGCCCTGGCCAGCCCCGCCGTGTCCATGGGGTGACGCTGGCGACCGCAAGGAGATTATCGGCTTCCTTGCCTTGCAGACCCAACCGGGGGACCGACCTCAGCCTTGTGGTTAAAGGTGGTTTACCGTTAAGCAATAGCTGCCCGGTTCGGCCGCGAAGACTGCTCTACCATTTTCCATGCGCAGAAACTTCAACCCTGCCGATCGTTTCGCTGGCTTGCCGCCTTCGCTTACATCGCCGGCTTGGACCGCCGGCACGAAAATGGTGGCCGTGGTGTTGGGCGGGATGGTGATGTTCATGGCGAATTGGCCGTCATCGCGCCGCCATTCGCTGGCGATGCGACCGTGCAGCGTGTCATGATGCGCCTTTACCCACGTCAGGTCGTTGGCGGTTTCGGGTTTGATGATAATGCGCTTGAACCCGGGCGCGGAAGGATCGCGGCGAATGCCCGCCAGCGAATGATAGAACCAGGTGCCGATGGGTCCTTGCAAAGAGGGCATCTGCACCAGACCGCCGGTCCAATCCTCCTTCATCACGGTGTTGCCGCGATTGAGAATCGCGTCAATGAAGCTGGGATAATTGGTTTGCATGGCGATGCTCCACGCCAGCTCCGGTCGGCCGAGATCGGTGAGGCCTTGCAGTAACAGCGGTGTCCCGACGAAGCCGGTGCTCAGATGATGATCGTCCTTCGCGATGCGCTCGGCCAGCCGACGCAGCACAAGCTCCCGCTTTTCGTCCGGCACCAGGCCGAAGACCAAGGACAGAAGTTGAGAGGTTTGACTGCCGCTGGCGTAGTCGCCCGTTTCGGGATTGAAAAACTCGCGATTGTATGCGGCGCGGATTTCCGTGGCCGCCGCGGCAAATTGTCTCGCCTCGTCCGGTTTCCCCAGCAGCGTGGCGGTGTCGCGCAAGATGCAGGCGAACCAATAGTACACGCACGTGGAGGTCAGCGGGATGGGGGTCCGCTTGGGCCGCACGCTGCCGACTTCCATCCAGTCGCCGAGCCCCCAGGACACAATATTGTTCGTGGCGATGCGGCGGAGATAGCCAAACTGAGCCTTCATCGCGGGGTAACTCTCGGCCAGAATTTCGCGATCCCCGTAAAGCTCGTAAAGCCACCAGGGCGCGTAAACGACGACGCCGCCCCACCATGGACCGTTGATCGTCGGGCCGTCGAAACGCCCTGGCGCGACTGGCGGCATGTAGCCATTGGGGTGAATGATATCGAGGAAGTCCCGCTGCCATTTCCCGTACAACGTGGCGGCGTTGAAATTGTAAACGGTGGGGAAAAAACTACTCTCAAAGTCCTGGGTCCAGCCCGCCTTTTCACGCGTCGGATCATTGGGAATGTGGACCATAAAGTTCGCCAACGTCCGCAGCAAAATCTCTTGGAGCTTATTCAGACGCTCATCCGAACACGCAAAGCCGCCGGCTGGCTCCAGGTCCGTGCAAACCATCTGGCCGGCGCAATCCGGGGCGGTCGGTTCATAATCCAGCCCCGTCACATCCACGTAACGATAGCCGGCGTAACAGAAACGGGGCTCGAACGTTTCCCAGTCGTTGCCCTTGAAGATATATTTGCTCGTCTGGTAACGCCCCAGCGTGTGCGAATCCGAGCCGGGCAGTTGAATGGTAATTTCCTGACCCGGTTTGCCTTTGGCTCGTAACTTCGCCCACCCCACCGTCTCCACGCCGAGGTCGAAGCGCCAGGCGGCGCCTTCCTTCTTAACGCTGACGGCGGGAAGTTGCTTCACGTTGCGCACGGGCCGGAGTTGCTGGCTGACGAGACGGCCCTCGGGCGCCGGCGCGGGTCGGGCGGGTTTCCAGCTTGCGTCGTTGAATCCCGCGCTGGCCCAGCCGGGCATTTCCAGCCGGGCATCGTAGGTTTCGCCGGAGAGGATGGAATTGAAGCGGA
This sequence comes from Limisphaerales bacterium, assembly GCA_020848635.1. Taxonomy (GTDB): domain Bacteria; phylum Verrucomicrobiota; class Verrucomicrobiia; order Limisphaerales; family JADLHS01; genus JADLHS01. The sequence goes on along the minus strand of JADLHS010000038.1, from coordinate 1,197 downwards.
TGGGGCCGTCGGTCGTGAACGTCCAACTTTCATCGCTGCCGATGATTTTGTGCGAGCCGTCGGTGTACTCGATGTCGAGGTCAAGGCGCAGTTGCGGTGGGGCGATGTAATCGGCGGCATAATAGCGCAGCGTGTGCGGAATGACGAGATTGAACCAGCCGTTGCCCAGCACGACGCCCACCGCGTTGCGACCCGTCTTGAGTGCGGCGGTGACGTCGTGGGTGAGGTAAAACACGCGCTTCTGGTAATCGGTGAAGGCCGGGTCAAGCTGGTGATCGCTGATGCGCTGACCGTTCACGTAAAGCTCGAACAGGCCGAGCCCGGAAACTGAAACCGTCGCGCGGCGAATTGGTTTTGGGGCGTCGAATTCCTTGCGCAGCCAGACCGCCGGAGAATTGGAAACGGCGACGGTCATCTCCCGGATTTTCTTGCTCAGCGTCCACATTTCCTTTTCGGGCTCCATGCCGAAATCCGTCAGTGCGCGGAGCGTCTTCTGGTAATCCATCAACTCCAGATCGGAAGCGATCCACTGCCCGCGCCAGTCGGATTCGGCCAGCAGCCCCATGATCCACGCGGCATTCGTGCTCCAATCCGAACCGCGCCCGCGTTGATCCCAAACGCGCACCTTCCAGAAACAACCCTGGCGGCTCGTGAGCGGTTTGCCGGCATAGGAAAGGAATGTCGCTTGGTCGGACTTCACTTTGCCCGAATCCCAAAGGTCACCTTGGCCGCGCCGCAAGAAATCCTCACTACTCGCAACCAGAACATGATATGCCGTCTGCCGCGCGCCACGGTCGGCGCCAGCCAGTTTCCAAAAGAGGCGTGGGCTGGCGGAATCAATGCCGAGCGGGTTGACGTTGTATTCGCAGCGCAGATCAACAGGGTTGACGCTGCCCGCCAAGGCGCTGGCGCTGAGCCAGGACAAAAGCAAAGCGAGAATTGGGCGCATGGGTTATTTAAGTTCAGTTTTGGGTTGGATCGCTTCGGGCCTTCACGAACCCGCTGACATGCGAGTTGCCAGCTCCGACCGAAAGGGTATCAAGAGTCATGGTCTGGGTCACTCAAACGCGTTCAAGTTTCATCCGCCGCTGCCAGAGGTCGAAGTGATACAGCGCCACGACGACGAGGGAGTGGCCAATTTTGCCTGCCGCCACGAGCCGGGGAATCTCCGCCACCGGCACGAGCCGCGTGACGAGG
>JADLHS010000037.1 GCA_020848635.1 Limisphaerales bacterium | reverse complement strand
TGAAACGGAAATGTTCGTTTAGCATCCACAGGCCAAAACCGTGGTCCAGATTGTAATGACTACCGGCCAATTCGGGTTTATCCGGCGTCCCCAGTTGAACGTATCGCAGCGCCCCGGTCGCGTCGGTAAAGCGGCCGACCATTTTCCCGGCCGACTGTCCGGCGACAAAAGCATCAAGATACTTGCGCGCGGCATCATGCAAACCTCGCATCTCCAGCGAGCGAATCTGGTGGGAAGCTTCGTTGAGATATAGTCCGTACAACAAAGTGCCCGCCGACAAAGTGCTCCAGCCGCTCAGGGGATCACGGTCGCCGGTAATCAGGACGTGCGCGAGACTGGCCTTGTAAAAATCCGTGAGCAACGGGTCCGGCACCTCGAACGTCGCCGCCTGCGCAATGATTTTTCGCCAACGCCCGGATTCGACCGCCAGCACGCGATCAAAATCAAGCGCAGCGATCTGCTCCCGCTCGACCGCGGTATCCAGCGTGACAAACGGCACGCGCAACTCAACGGTTCGCGATTCACCCGGCGCCAGCTGCCACTGCGCGGCCATGGTGGTCGCCGATGAATCCCCGCTCAAGTTTTTCGCGGTGGCGTTGCCACCGTCCGCACGAAAATAAAACCGGTAACGCGGCTCCGGATACGTTTCGCCTTTGTCTCCCCGCAATGCTTTGGCACTAACATGGCCGTGGTTGGCGGCGAGTTGCTCGCCGGGCTCGGTCTGCAGGCGAACGCTGGCCTGCGCGGCGGTGTGGATCACGTTGGACATCACGATGCGGGAGAGCAGCACGACCATTTCATCGCCCTTGATGGCGGTGGGTTCTCCAGCCAGAAAGGTTGCCACGCAGGTTTGTTCATAACTCACGCCACCGGTTTCCCACGAGTTGATGACGATGGGCAGATGGCCGGCGAGCAACCGTTGTTTTACCACGCCCTCACGGGATGGATCGAAGGACGGGTCGCCCGTGTTGAGGTGCAAATACCATGCGTCTGCGGGCCAACGCAGGCGCTTCGAGTCCGCCCCTTCCGATTTGAGCGCCGACTTGTGGAGGAAAATGCTGCCGTCATGGTTCACGGCGATTTCCTGGCGCGCGTCCGGCGGGCCGAGCGGTTGATACATCGGCCGTTCGCGCTGGCCGCTCTTGTTGAGCACGGGAATTTCACGGCGGGCACGGGCGAAGGTTGCCTCCGGCTCGCGTTCGACCCGGTCGGTGATGGACATGCCCGGGACCTGCGCGGCGGCACCGACGGGGCTGGCATCGGAACAACGCACCGTGGCACCCAACTCCGGCACTGTGATGACGCCGCGACTCTGGACTTCCTGGGGCAGAAAGGAAAAACCGTTCAACGGGTCCGCCGCGCTGCGAATCGTGACCACCGAACGCGTGGGCGTATCCACATCCACGCGCAGGAACCGGACCCGCAGCCTTTCCGCGGCCGATGCCAGCGCCAACGAATGGACCATCTCTCCGCGGGGATTGATAAGTTCCCCGTTGACGATCGAAACATCGAGCGGCGCTCTGATGGAACTTCGCGGCGTCAAACTCAATTCAAATTCCCTTTCCACTGCGGGCTGCAGTCCGTAGGCATGAATCGCGGTGATGGGCGGCGGGGCGTTCGTACCGAATAGCACCCGGAGGTGATACGTGCGCCGATAACGCAGCCCGTGCCACACTTCGCGATCCGGTTCCGTGTTCATCGAAGCGAACGGCAAGGTGACGGACCGGTCACCAAACCATGCGTTTTGGAGGGGAATGGTTTTCCACTGTCCGTGAAACGGATCGTCAATCGGCGCCCAGCCCCCAACGTCCTGATTCGGCCAGTTCTTGTAAAAATATTGAATCTGAAGCCGGTCGCGGTCGGGAAATGCGTCCTGGAATTCGAGCTCGATTTCCGCCACATCGCGCGGCTCGTCCCAAGTCAGTCCGATGAGGTATTTGCCCTCGACGTCCTTCCCGGCGGTCCAACCCTCCGGACTTCGCATCAGCGTGGAAGCCTCAAAAGTTTCCGGCGTGTTGCCGGCGAAAAGAACAACCCGGCCAAAGGGAACAAGATCAATCCGGGCCGGAGCGGCACCCGCCCGAGTGGCAACGATGATGAGCAGGATCAACAAGTTCGGCTGCGGCCAGTCCCAGCCACGCCCCCGCACCCAAAAATCGCCCCACCGTTTCCGCGCCCGTCTCATTGCGCACCCTGTTTCGGCAGCACCGCCGCCGCCGCTCGCCGCACGTAATCTTCGTAAGCCCATTCTCCGCTCTTGCCGGTCTGGCGCGTTAGGACCAGGTCCAGACTTGGGACTAAACCAATCAATTGCCCGCCCGAGCCGGGTTTGTAACGGGCATCCGGCGGAATTTCTTTGCCCTTTTCGCCGCCTTCCAGCGCCGGGAGTTCCCAGCCGTGCGACCAGGAGCGGGCATCGCGACCGAAACTTTTTTTGGTAACGCCGGTGACATTGTGGGTGGGCGCTGCGGTTTGCTCGACAAACCATCGGGGAATGACTTGCTGCTGATCCCAGCGTCCGTCGTGCAACATGCAGTAGGCGATTCGGGCCAGTTCGCGCGCCGGCAAACCCAGGGTATGCGAAGCATGTCTGCCATGTTGCGCGTCACCGTCCAGGATTTGAAACCACCAGTGCTCAATGCCCAACGGCTGGAGCAGATGCTCGGTGCAGTATTGATCGTAGGGCTGGCCGGTCACGTTTTCGCAGACCAACGCGGCGTGGTACAGCCCATGAGTGGAATACTCCAGGGTTGTGCCCGGATCAAAGTAGAGGCTTGCCGTTTTACCATCGCCGCCATGGCCGAGGATGTATTCCCACTTCTGAACATTCGCAACCCAGTAGCCTTCGGGCGTGATGCCGGACGTGTGATTCAGCAGTTGCTTAACCTTGATCTGCGCCTTGCGCGGATCGCTCAAAGGCTGCGCCCACGGAATAAAGTCAAATGCCGGATCATCAAAGGTCATCCGGCGCGGCGTTTTGCCGTGCTGGCTTTCCTCGGATGCAATCGCCAGCACCGTGGCGCAAATCGCCTTGGCGCACGATTTGACGTCCTTGGTGTTGGCGATCGAACTGTGGTCGCGCACCACTTCTAGTACGACGTATCCGTGACGAATGACTACCGCCGCGAACGGCCGATCGTCTGATTGCAACAACCATTGCTTGAGGTCTTCGAGCTTGGCCGGATCCATGCCAGCCAGTCGGCGGATGTCATCCGGGCGATCGAGCTTCCGCCAGCCGCCCTGAGATTCCGGCGGTGGAAAGTAATCTGCCTGCTTTCGCGTAGTAGCGAGGTGCTGCCCAGAGCAACCCCCAACGACCAGCGCGAGGCAAAGCGTGAACTGCGGTAACACTTTCATGGCTTTTCGTCCGACCAACCCGGCAGCGAGACGTTGGCCTGATAGTTCGAGTAATTCCAGAGCGCGTTACGTTTCGGTTTGTAGAGCCGGCCGGATTTCGGGTTGTCGTCCTGCGTGTAAATCCAGACCTCGAACGGATCCCACACCACAATTTCGTCGCGGCAATCACCCGTCATATCCAGCACAGCGACGCATTGGTCGGGATGACCGTCAGCGGGGAACTGAAACACCTTTCGGCCCCAGCCATCAAACATCCCTCCGTTCTCGACGTTCGGCGAGAGAATCCAATACTCCGGCGGTTGGCCGCTCCAGTTCACCGGCAGCATCATGCTCCCATGCTGGCTTGGTTCAAAGTCGTGATAAATGTTTCCCTGCGCATCGTAGAAGTGAATGATCCCCTGGTTGCCCCAAAAATTCACCGAGACGCTCTCCAACCCCGGCAGGTCGGGCCGGAAATCAGCAACGGTCGGATTCTGCACGTGCCCGAGGCGATGGTGTTTCAAAATCTTTCCACGCGGATCAATGAAGAGCGTGCCCTCGTCGCTCGCCACGATCATCAGCGTGGGGTCCGCTTTCGGGTCGGCGCTAAACCGGGCCATCGCGACGCCGTCCGCGTGGTCGTTGATCGTCTTGTCAAGCGACCAAAGCTGCTTGCCGGTGTGATCGTAGCCGGAGTAACCGATGAACAACTCCTGCTTGCCGTCGCCGTCCACGTCGAACGCGAATGGATAATGGCCGGTGTTGCACTGCCCCTGCCATTGCAGTTCCAGTTTCTCGTTGAAGACCCAAAAACTGTTGTAGCGATCCTTGAGCACGATATCTCCGGCACGACCCTGACCGCGGAGGTCGCAGAAGTAAAGCGCGTCGCCGAGAATGCGCGGGAAGCGGTTGCGCGGCGCGGGCGTGTTTTCCGGTGTCTTCGGCGTCGGCACTTTATATTTCGTCTTGCCCGTCTTGCCCTCGGCCACGATCAATTCCATCCCTTTGCAGTAAATCACCTCGTTCTGACCGTCCCCGTCAAGGTCGTGAATCTGTACACCAACGTCGTTGGTGAGTTCGTCGTTCCACGCATCCGGGTTGCCGACCTGCCATAGCTGTTTGCCATCCACCGTCATCGCCGTGAGGCAGCCCACTTCGCTGTTGGCGTCCTTCGGCCCGTGATGCTGCGGCTGACAAATCAGAATGTCCATCTGACCGTCGCCATCAAGGTCGCCAAAGCGCAGATTGCGCCCGACGCCGAAACCATCGGTGCGGAACTTCTTCCACAGTTTCGCCTTGGGTAGCGCGGCTTGCAGCGTGCGTTCCTCGGCCGCGATCTTGGCGTGTGCGGCGGTCAAGCGTTGCTGCTCGGCTGCGCTCGCCATCACTCGCACTTGGGAGAAGCGCGTTGGGCCATCGGCAATGAGGGCGATGCGCCCGTGAAGGTAGGTGTCGTCTTCCGCCGTAAGCGTGAACTGGTCGTTGATTTTTGCCTCGATGCGCTTGCCCGCCAGGGAAATCTCTAAGTTCACTTCCTCACCCGGCTTCCAACTCAGCTCGCGCTCGGCGAGAATCTTTTCGTCCGGCACATGGAAACCCTTTTCATGCTTCACCAGTTTGAGTACGGCCTTGCCGTGCTGCACGCCGAAGAAGTAATTACAGCGGTCGTTGTGGTGGCGGAAACTGACACCGCTGCGGCCTTTGGAAGTTTCCGGAGTGAACCGGGCGGTGAGAACATAATCCGCCCACAAATCATCGCCCGCCACCAGCGTCGGATGGGTGTGGGCCATTTTGTTCTCGTAGGTTTGCAGCACCACCGGCTGGCCGTTGTGCCTGGCGACACGCCACGCGCGTTGCGACAGCGAGCCGGACACGAAGGTCGAGATGGCCCACGGGCCCTCGGTGTTAACCTTGGGAAGGTAATGATATTCAAGATGGGCCCCGACCTCGCTGCCGATCGCGCCCGAGCGCATCGCGCCAAAGCCGTCTTCGAATAAAACCACACTGGCATCGGCCGCCGGACCGGCTGCGCAACCCAGAAGCGTAATAGCAGATACGATTAGAATTGTTTTCATGACTAGCGTTTCTTTCGGATCAACACGACCCAATCTTTCTCCGTCTCGCGCGGCGGTTTGCCCAGCGCAATTGCTCCCGGGCCGGAGACCGGTTCGGCCGGAATCAAATCACCGCCGTTGCGAATGTCAAACCACGCGCGCGTGAAGTTGCCCGCCGGCAGTTGCAGCTTCACCTCCGCGCCGCCCATGACAAATACCGCATAGACTTCCTCAGGCTTGGCAAAACACCAGGCGTTGGTGGTGTTCACGAGCTTATCCGCCGTGTCCATCTGCGTGAAGGGGAGGTGGCGATGGAAGAAGTCCAGTGCGATGGCGGTATGATCCCAAAGCTTCTCCCATGGGCGCCAGTTTTCGCACGCGATGTCGAGATGTTTTGCCGGCACGCGCGGCCAGGTGTCGTAGGCGAAGATCCATTCCACTCCCGAGCCGCCAGTCATCAGATTTCCCCAGAGCGCATGGCGGATGATGTCGGTACGTTCCGAGTCCTGCACATCCGGTGGCACGCAGTCGTTCGCCGGGCCGATTTCATCCTGGCAGGCATACCAGGGACGACCGGCTTTGCGCGCGAGGGTGAGAAACTTGACCGTCTCCTTGTGCGTGCGCGATGCCTTGCCGAACTGAAACGACGGCCCTTCGATGTAGGGATAGCCGACGAGGTTCGTGTACACCTGATCCACCTGATTGGGGAAAGTGTGAATCACGGTCGGGTGATCGTAGGGATCCGTTTCGCGGACATATTTTGCAAAGGCTTTTTGCTGCTCGGTGGTGTTGGTGTTTTCCTCGCCGAGGTTCCAGACAATCACCGGATGATGCGCAAAGCGAGCAATCAGTTCCCGGTAATACAACTTGCGGGTCGGGCCCAGATCGCCGCCATCGAGCAACTGGTCGTTCTCCTGCTCTTGGTGGAGCAGATGGATCATAAATCCCAGCCGGTCCATGTGGTTAAACACGAGATTCCATTGATCCAGCTTGCTGCAATCAAACCGGGTGATGTTCGTCGGCGCAATCCATGGCCAGACGTCGTTGCCGTCGCCGTCGACGTTCATGGTCAGGATATAGACCGAATTCATTTTTTTGGACGCGAGATAATTCAGCGCGCCGATGATGTTCTTGCCCTTGCCATTCTTCCAGGTCGCGTCGCCGACTCGCCAATCGCCGGCGTGCGCGTCAAACTTCAGCGTGGGCGTGGTGTCGTCGAAATCCGCGTAGGCAAAAAGGTTTTCCGGACTGTCCGCGCCGCCCTTGAGCCACGGCTCCCCGGTTTCGGCGAAACGCAAGTAGCGCTCACCCACGTACTCGAGTTGGCCCTTGCCATAGAAGCCGGGTGCGGACTTTTCGACCGGGGAGATGGTGAAGACCCCGCTCACGCTATCAAACCCCGTGGGTTCACCGTCAACCGGTTTTTCGGACACCGCCACCCCGGCACCCTGGCGAAAGCTCGCTTGATACGTCCACTTGCCCGCCTCGTCGGGCATGAAGTGCGCGCGCCAACAACGACCCGCGTTGGCGCTGGTTTCGGCAGCATTGCCGTCAGCCGCGAAGTAGCCGGGCACAACAAACTTCCGGTCGCCGTGCTGGAAGGTGACTTCGAGCCGGAAATCCGTGAAGGGATTCGGGGTGCTGGTTTCCGACAACTCCGGCCCGAGGAACGTGACGGTGACCGGCTGCCACTGCTTCATCTCGCCCGCGACGAACGCGTTGGTTTCGGCTTTATAGCCGGAGGCGGTAGCAACGAGTTTCAATTTCTGGTTGATCTGCGATGACGGATCACCGGCCCGGAGATCGGACCAATCCGCGCCCGCTCCCACCAGCACGATCCCAAGGCTGGGAATCATGGCCGCGTTGTTGCCACCAGCGCCGATGGACATGAATGTATCCGGCGGCGCATCAGGCCAGGTGAGATTCTCGCGATGGCGGTCACCGGTGCCGTTGAACCACCAGTTGAAACCATAGATGCCGGGGCCAAAACGGGTGAAGTGTTCCGAACCGCCGCCGTACGTCTTGAGCTTCAGGTAGTCGTCCGTCTTGGCCTCGCGGCTGATGGGAAGGTTTCGCTTCGCCTGCGGCTTGCGGAATTCCTCAAAGTAACACTGAGGCAAAACCTGCTTGCCGTTCCAATTTCCGTTGTTGGCCCAAAACCACGCAATGCGGGCAAAGTCACGAACCGACGCCGAGATGCGCCGCTTGTCGGAAAACTTCAGTCCATCCTCGAACTGGAGAGCGCCGAGCCGCTTCGGGTCCTCGGCAGCGAGCTTGGCATCCGCCTGGAACACCTTGTCGAAAAGCGTCTTTTGATAGAGTTGAATCGCGTAGTCATTGTAGGCCCAGGCTTCGCCCGGTGCTTCGGGTCGCGCATAACCGCTGTTCATCGCCCCCAGATTGCGGATGGTGATGGCGCGATCCTTTTCCTTGAACTCCCAGCCGAACTCCGCGATCGGCTGGTCCACACTCTTGACCAGCCCCTCCTCGATGGCGAAGAACAGCAGCGTGCTGAGCACCGGTTTTGCCGACGACAACACATCGGTCACCTGCGCCTGATCGCCCCACGCTTTCACCACGTAACCGTCCTTCACCACGCAACCCCGCCCGCCAAGTTGCTGTGCCAACTGGTCCAGCAGGGCGGCGTCCATTCCCAATTGGGCCGGCTTGCGATGTTCCCAACTCTTGCCGGGGAAGTGGGCCGTGGTTCTGTTTGTGGTGCTACAGGCAAGCGGTGCCAGCAGCAGCAGCGCGACAACCCAATGGATCAGGCCGCGACCAGACTTGGCCAGCGGTCGCGTGCCCGCTGCGGGAAGGATTGCTCTGATTGCCATGAATTTGAGGAATCAGTGTGGACTCCGCCGCGGGAAGCGACTAGGAGGAATCCGTTCAAGAGTTGGACGAAACCGTTAATGTCACACTCCGTGCCAAAAGCTGCCGGTACTTGATGTCTCATTATCTTCTGGGTCGGGTCATTCGCAAAGGCTGGCACTTTCGAAATTTTAGCGGTCCTGCGGTGATGGAGCTTGGCGCTCTCAGGGCGTTTCGATCCTCACGTTTGTTTTGATGATGTTTTTCGTCTGCTCCTCCGTGACGCCCCGCTTTGCGCGGATGGTCACGTTCTCCAGCGTGACATCATGAATCGGGCTCTCCGGCAGGCCGGTCAATACCATTGCCTCGGCGGCCTCCCGGCAGGTGACGTTGCGGATATTAATGTTGCGGAAGATCGGTGTTGTTCCCGGATTCGGCGGCAACGTCCGTTGCTTGTCGTTATACCACATGTCCATGATGATGGCTTGTTTGAGGATGGTCCCCATCCGGATGTCCTCGAACCACAGATTCTCCACCGTGCCTCCGCAATCCCGGTTCGATTTGATGCGAATTCCAGTATCCGTCCCGTCGAATTCGCAATTGTAAGCAGATACATTCCGGACGCCGCCTTTGATCGTGCTCCCAATGACAATTCCACCGTGCCCCCGCTTCGTCTTCAGATTCCGGATGATGATGTTCTCCGCCGCTCTACCTTCAATGGATTTGATGACCAGACAGTCGTCACCGGTGTCCAGAAAGCAATTCTCGATCAGTACATTCCGGCAGGCCGATGGATCAATCCCGTCCGTATTTTCGCCAGCGGCTGAGAGCACCGCGATGTTTCGAATAATCACGTTCTCGCATTCGTTTGGATGCACCATAAAGATCGGCCCGTCGCGGAAAGTGACGCCTTCGATCAAAATATTTGTGCTGCGGTTGAACGAGACGAATGTTGGCCGTGAGATGGTGACGTTGCGACCCGTGCCCGGATCGATGAAACTGAACTCGGCCGGGATCGTTGAAACTCGCGGATCCTTCTTCAGCTTCAGTTTCTTTTTCTCGGCCACCGGCTTCCACCAGGGCTCGCCGTTGCCCACAAATTCACCTTCTCCGCTCAGCGCAAAATTCTCGCATCGGTCATTGCAGATCAACCCCGGTCGCTGCCCGCGGAGGGAAGCAAAAACCGACGGGGCGTAATCCACTGGCTCGGAACTGAAGCTGACCACCGCCCCTTTCGCGAGATGCAAGTTAACCCGGCTCCTCAGGATGATCGGCCCCGTGAACCAGTTACCCGCCGGAACCACTACCGATCCGCCTCCCGCCTGACTGCAGGCGGCGATGGCTTTCGCAAATGCATCCGTGTTCTTTGTCTTTCCATCCCCCACCGCACCGCAGTCCGCAACGCTGAACGTCCGATCCGGAAACACGGGCATGCGCAGTTCCGGCATGGGGAACGGAGGTTTGGGGTAGTTATCCGCGGATTCACTAACGGCCTTGGCTTCCTTTGCGCCCAACGCCAGGCAGGCTACTGCGACCGCAGTCAAAGCTCTGAACGACCGAGTTGTCGTCTTCATGGTGGCAGTTCTTATGCGGCTCAAACTGGGAGTTTGGGTTTCGCCGCCCGTTACGACTAGGAGGAATCCATTCAAAAATTGGACGAAACCGTTAATTCCAGTCTGGATGTTGGAATTGTTTTTGCATTTGCGGCGAGTTTGTCATCCTTTCCGCAAGAACCGAAATCACGAAATGTGGAGTGGCGCGGCTGCTCATCTTTCGTCGGCTTTGGATTGGCTTCATGAAAACCAAACTTCCGCGCAGAACCTTTCTATCGGGAACGGCACTTAGCGTCGCGGCCCTGGGCACAATGGGCGCGCAACCTTTCGCGCGTGCCCAAGATGGCAAGTCACCGGCGGTGGTGACCAGCGGCAAGACCGTTACGGCGCGCGATTACCTCAAGAGCATCCTCTACACGAAGGATGAGGTGAAGCAGTGGCTCGCCGGCAAGGCATTTCCGTTTGCGAAATACAACAGCGAGTTTGGCTGGCTGCTGCGTAATGCCCGCTTTCAAGACGGCATGGATGGCTCCACCAGCGTGTACACCTACGGCCTGCTCGACGAGCGGATCACCATTCATTACAAGGATCAACCCTGCCGCATCAACACCTACGGCAATAGCTACACCCAATGCCATCAGGTCAGCGACGGCGAAACGTGGCAGGAGGTGCTCGCGGCGCATTTGCAGGAACCGGTGCGCAATTTCGGCGTCGGCGGCTGGTCGGTTTATCAGGCGTATCGGCGGATGCTCAAGGAGGAACAGCGCGCGCCGGCAGAATACATCGTCTTCAATATTTACGACGACGACCATTTCCGCAGCCTGGACTCCTGGCGCAACATCCGCGTTCCGAAACACGAACGGTTCATCGAGCCGACGCTCCCGCACGTCGTCGTCAATGTGAAGGATGGGCGGTTTGAAGAGCGGCCCAATGTCTGCCCGAACCCGGAGAGCGTTTACCATTTGTGCGATCTCGATTGGGTGGCAGAAGCATTCAAGGATGACTTCTCGCTGAAAATCATGCTCGCGCACCTGAACGCAAAAACCAAAAACCCGGAACTCGCATACGCCGAAGCGCTGAAGCTGGCGACCACGCACGGCATCGTCACGCGCATTGATACGGCCGAAGGACTCTCGAAGACGGCGGACCAGCTCCACCACCAGTCGGCCTATTTCGCCTCCCAGCGCATTGTGGAAAAAATCGAAGCGTTCGCGAAGGCGCAGAACAAGAAAGTGTTGTTCGTCCTGTCCTACCCGCCGAAGTCGGTCACGCGCTTTGTGACTGAAGGCGTCCGTGCGGATCAACCCTTCGTGGATTTCCTGAAGCAGCGCGGGTCGCCGGTGGTGGATTTGATGCAGGCGCACATGGATGACTTTGCCCTGATCAAAGGCGACCTCAAAGCGTACCTGGCAAAATACTGGGTGGGTCATTACAACCCGCGGGGAAATTACTTCTGCGCCTACGCGCTGATGCATAAGCTGGTGGAAATGTTGGCCCCCAAACCGCCAGCGTATCGCGCCGACCCCGCGATCATGAAATGAACCGACCGCGTCGCCATTTCCTCAAGCAAGTTGCGGCGGCGGGTTCAGTGTCGCTGTTGAGCGCAGCGCCTTTCATGCGACCCGCCATGGCGAAGGAAACAGGATTGGTTCGCATCCGTCCCCGCGAATACTCCGGTGCGTTCGCCAATCCGCTGAAGGGATTTCGTCCCGATCTCCCCAGCCCAGATGGCGGAAGCGGACTGGGGCTGGACAATCCGTTGGTGACCCTCGCCCGCCACTACATTCGCTGGATTCAGATTGAGGATTCGGCGACGGATGGCGTGGACCGAATTCTGGAGTTTTGCCATCCGCGTTGGGCCGGGGTGGAGAAGCGGAATTTGAAAATCATTCCCCGCGTCTATTTGTACTGGCCTGATCAATACTTCTGGCCGCGCGATCTGCGGCCCGGCGATTACGGCAGCCGGCGATTTCTTTATCGCCTCGGCAAACTCATCGCCAAGCTGGGCGAGGCATGGAATCGCGACCCGCGCGTGGCCTACGTCGAAACCGGCATCGTCGGTCCGTGTGGTGAACAATGGAATCCCACGATCCACGCAGAGTTGAAGCAAGTCATCGGTGATTCCTACGTGGCGGCTTTTCCCGACAAGCTCTGCATGATCCGCTACCCGTGGCAATGGCCCGATCATCCGTTCGGCGTCTTCTGGGATTCGTGGGGTTCGCACAAAGACACGGCGCGCATGTTGGAGGTTTTGGAATCTCCCGCACTGGCCGGAACCTGGAAAACGCGCGTGCGCGGCGGTGAAATTCCCTACGGCTTCGGCGAACCGCCCGGCACCGACCCAAATGATTCGATGGCCCAGTCCCCACACATTGATTGGATCGAGTGTCTCACCCGGCGCGGCCATTGGAATCATCTCGGGTGGGTGGCGGAGTACGACTGGAAGCGACCGGCGGCCAAGCCAGGAGAGCAACGACTGCAAAAAGCGTTTGGCTATCGGTTTGTCCTGGAGGAAGTCAACTACCCCGCGCAGGTCGCGCGCGGCGGAACCTTGGAAGTCTCCTTCACGGCACGCAACACCGGCTCGTCGCCGTTCTACTACGACTGGCCGGTCGCCGTTTGCCTGCTGGAGGCACAGACCCGGAAGTGTGTCTGGCGGGAAACCTTTGCCGGCGTGGATCTGCGCCAGTGGCTGCCGGGCGATCGTTGGATGCAGTTCGCGGAATGGAATGCGGAGAAAGTTCATTACGTCCTCGATGACCGGCCCGCCCGTTACGAAATCCCTGCCGCGACCAATCAAATTACGGGACGCTTCCCACTGCCGCGCAGTTTGCGGCGCGGAAATTATTTTCTCGCGCTCGGCATCCTGGATCCGGCGGGCGGGTTGCCGGCGTGCCGTTTCGCCATTGAAAATTATTTCACGGGCGGATGGCATCCCATCGGGCGGATCGGCCTCGGCAAAGAGTGGGCGGACGCGCGACTGGACGGCGCGATGTTCAACGATCTGGCGAGGGACAAAACGGTTGGTTACCGCCTCACCTGAACCGCGAACTTCATGCGCACGCTATTTAACATTCTGGGCTTATCGCTTCTGCTCCTGACACCTTGCGCTGACGCGGGAACCAACCAGCCGCTCACCTTGCATCCCGACAATCCACACTATTTTCTGTTTCGCGGTCAGCCCGCGATCCTGATCTCGTCCGGGGAACATTATGGCGCGGTGTTGAATCTCGACTTTGATTACAGCCGCTATCTGGATGAACTGGCCGCCAAAAAACTGAATCACACCCGGACTTTTTCCGGCACGTACCGCGAGTTACCGTCGTCGTTCGGCATCACCGACAACACGCTCTCGCCCAAGCCGGGGCGCTACCTCGCGCCGTGGCCCCGCAGTGACACGCCGGGTTACGCGGACGGCGGTAACAAATTCGACCTGACGCGCTGGGACGAAGCCTATTTCCGGCGAGTGAAGGATTTTATCACGCAAGCAGGCCGCCGCGGCATTGTGGTCGAGATCAGTTTGTTTTGTCCGCTCTACGACGAGGAGTTGTGGCAGGCCAGCCCGATGAATGCGCGCAACAATGTCAACCATGTCGGCCACGGCGGTCGCAACGAGGTGCTCGCCCTGAAACATCCCGACCTGACCGAGGTGCAAAAAAACGTGACGCGCAAACTCGTCGCCGAACTCGCAGCGTTCGACAATGTCTATCTCGAAGTCTGCAATGAGCCGTGGATGGGGGGCGTCACCACCGAATGGCAGAATGAAATCATCGCCACCATTGTCGAGTCGCAGTCGGCCTTTGCGAACCGGCAATTGATCGCCCTGAATCCACTTGGACTAAACCTCAAAAACCCCAACCCGGCGGTTTCCATCTTCAACTACCATCACGCTGCCGCCGCCGAACCCGCCGTCGCGAACTACCACCTCAACAGGGTCATCGGCGACAACGAAACCGGCTTTCGGGGGCGCGAAAATCTGGCGTATCGCACCGAAGCGTGGGATTGCATCCTCGCGGGCGGCGCGGTGTTTAGCAGTCTGGATTATTCCTTCACACCGAAGCATCCCGACGGAAGCTTTCTTGATTACAAGTCGCCCGGTGGCGGAAATGCCGAACTGCGCGACCAGCTTCGCATCCTCAAGGAGTTCATCTACGGCTTTGATTTCATCCGCCTCGCGCCGGACGATTCCATACTCAAAGCCATCCAACCGGCGGGTCTGCGCGTGCCGCGGGTGCTGGCGGAAAAAGGCCGCGCGTACGCCATCTATCTCCGCACCCGCACCGACGTGGATACATTCTCCGTTCGCTGGACCGGCTCGGTGACGCCGGCTGACGACGACACCTACACTTTCCACGTCGTCAGCAACAACGGCGTTCGGCTTTGGGTCAATGATCAATTGCTCATTGATAATCCCCGCGACCACAAGCCCGTGGAAGATCAGGGGCAAATCCGCCTGGCTGCCGGTCGCAAGGCAACGATTCGCCTGGAGTACTACCAGGCGGGCAACGATGCGTTGGCTAAACTGTTGTGGTCTCGAACCGGATCGGAGAAGACCGTCATTGCCTCGCCTCTGCTGACACCACCCGACGGAACGGGGACAGGACTCCAGGCTGAGTATTTCGCCGACCGGAAATTGACCAAGCGCATCCTCACGCGCTCCGACACGACGATTGACTTCGATTGGTCGAAGGCCGGGCCGTTTTCGCAGCCGGTCCATGCCGTGCCCGTGGACCTCACGCTCGAACTTCCGGCGGGCGACTATCGGGCGGAGTGGCTTGATCCGAAAAACGGTACGGTGACCCGGCGGGAAGATTTCCAACATCGGGGCGGCGACAAAACGCTCACGTCTCCGGCCTTCACGGAAGATGCCGCCTTGCGTCTGGTAAACCGGGCGAAACCATGACG
>JADLHS010000036.1 GCA_020848635.1 Limisphaerales bacterium | reverse complement strand
CAACGGGGAGCCTGAGTTTCACGCCGGTGGCGAATGCGAACGGTACGGCAACAATCACAGTCACCGTGAGCGACGGTCAGGCGTTAAACAACACCACAACGCAGTCCTTCGCCGTCACGGTCAATCCTGTAAATGATCCGCCAACCCTGAATGCCATCAACGGCATGACCATCGCTGAAAACGCGGGCTCGCAGATCGTCAATCTTGGCGGCATCGGCAGCGGGGCGGCGAATGAAACGCAGACCCTGTCGGTCACCGCGACCTCGTCCAATCCAAGTCTGGTGGCGAATCCCACCATGAACTACTCCAGCCCGGGCACGATGGGCAGCCTGAGTTTCACCTCGGTCGCCAACGCCAATGGCAGCGCAACGATCACGGTCACGGTCAACGATGGTCAGGCGACGAACAACGTGGTCACACGCACTTTTGCCGTAACGGTCACTTCCGTTAACAGCGCCCCGACGATTTCATCCATTCCAAGTCAAACCGTTGTTTCCGGCGCCGGCAGTGGCCCGATCAATTTCACCATTGGCGACGTGGAGACGGCAGCCGCACAATTGTCGCTTTCGGTTAGTTCCAGCGCAACGGCCATCCTCCCGACGGCGAATATCGTGTTCGGGGGGAATAACAGTAACCGCACGGTGACACTGACGCCGGCT
The DNA here is from genome assembly GCA_020848635.1 of Limisphaerales bacterium. Classification (GTDB taxonomy): domain Bacteria; phylum Verrucomicrobiota; class Verrucomicrobiia; order Limisphaerales; family JADLHS01; genus JADLHS01. The sequence continues at coordinate 8,103 of JADLHS010000036.1, read as the reverse complement.
GCGGGGCAGGTAGGAACCGCGAATGTTACCATTACTGTGGGCGACGGTGCGGCAGCGTCCAGCACCACCTTCCTGGTTACAGTGCAGGCGCAGACGTCCCAGCTTTCCGTCAATAAGTCCGGCGCGGGCACGGTCACACCGGATTTGAGCAGCGCTCCGTTGATCGTCGGCCAGAGTTACACTGTGACCGCGACGCCCGCGGTGGGTTATGTGTTTGCCGGCTGGAGCGGGGGCATTCAATCCTCATCGCCGACTCTCACTTTCACGATGACGGCAGGTCTGGTGTTGCAGGCCAACTTTACCGCCAACCCGTATGTCGCCGCCGCCGGCACCTATAACGGGCTATTCACCGAGTCGGACGAAGTGCGATTACCCAGCGCCGGGGCGTTCAACATCTACGCGGACACCAGTGGCAATTACTCCGGTTGGGTGCAGATCGGCTATGCGCGCCATACGGTCTCGGGTCAATTTCAGTTGGACAGTCGGGCCACCAACGTGGTGACGCGCTGGAACAACAACCCGCTGACGGTGGAATTGCGCCTTGGCCAGGATAACGAAGCCGGCCAAATCTTCGGTCGTATGACCGATGGTGTGTGGACCGCTTCCCTTGCCGGCGGACGCGCCGCTTACCAAACAGCGGGGGGTGCGCCGCAGGCAGGTGAATACACGGTGGTCTTTCCGGGTCAGGTGGGCGACCCGAATCTCCCTGCTGGCGATGGCTATGGCACATTGCATGTAGGTGCGGATGGCTTGGGAACCTTAAGCGGCACCTTGGCGGATGGCACGGCGTTTTCGCAAACCGCCTGGCTGACGGCGGAGGGTGACTGGCCGATGTATGTGTCTCTTTATGCGGGCAAAGGCGCATTGGTTAGCTGGCTGACGTTCACCAATCAGGCCAGCAGCGACATTAACGGCACGGTCGTGTGGATCAAGCAGGCCAATCCGGCTGCGGCGCAATACCCAGCGGGCTTCATCAGCGATACCAAGGTGGTAGGCTCGCTCTATGTGCCGCCGACGGGCGCCAACAAATCGGTGAACCTTTCCAGCGCATTCGTGAATTTCACGGCCGGCAATCTGGCATCGGATTTTAGCAATTCCGTGAGTGTAAATGCGGGCAGCCAAGTGGTGAATTTGAGCCCCAATGCGCTGACTCTGACGATTTCCTCCACGCTCGGAAGTTTCACCGGGCAGGTGGCAGAACCAGGCTCGGGGGTCATGCACTCTTTCGGTGGCGTGGTGTTGCAGAAACAGAATGCCGGGTTTGGTTTCATGCTGGGTTCGACCCGCAGCAGCCTGGTCACCCTTGCGGCGCCGTGATCGGAAGCCTGGCCTGGACACCGTTTTGGCTCTGGAGATGGAATAGCGAGGAAACCCTTTTTAAGTCGTGCCAACCTTGAATTGAACTGCCAACCGAATCACGTTCGCAAGCCAGACCGCAAGGTGCGATATCTGGCTGCGTTCCTTTTGTTGGCAGCTCTCGCCCCGGCGGCGGCGGCCACCCACAAGCTACGCGTCAAAGACCCCACGCTCGCCCAAGAGTTGTTGCAAAATGGGGGAAAGCTTGTGGCCGATTACGGCAGTTTCCAGGTGATCGAGACAGATCAACCGAACCAGGCCGAAGGCCGGACCGACCGCACCCAACTCGCCGACGCGTCCGACCACCTCGAACTCAATACCGGACGGCTTGATACGCGGTCGCCCCTGGTGAAATCGTTGCGAAAGACTCGAGGCGCATTTCCTGGCCGGAGATTGCATCTGGTGCAATTCGCTGGGCCGGTCAAACCCGAATGGCGCGGCGTTTTGGAGCGCAGCGGGGCGCGCGTGATGAGCTACGTGCCGAACAACGCCTACCTGTTATACGGCGATGCCAAGGCGCTGGCGCAAATTCAGGCGTGGGCAGGCGTAACGAGTATCGTGCAATGGGAGGGCGACTACGCGGAGAGTTACAAAATCCACCCGGCAGCCCGGCTCACCGACGCGAATGGTTTCCCGCAGACGCCCACCGCCGACCTGTTTGCCGTACAGCTCGTGGATGATTCGCAAGCCAACCCCAACACCGTCGCGCTGATTGAGCAATGGAAGCTGGCGCCCGTGCGGCGCGAATTCCGGGTTCTCCAGTATCACAACTTCATCGTGCGGCTGCAACCCGAACACTTGCCGGAGATCGCCAGTCAGCCGGACGTGATTTCGATTTCGCCGTACGAGGAGGCCCAAATGCATGACGAGCGTCAGGACCAGATCATTGCCGGGAACCTCAGCGGCCCGGCACCCAGCGGCCCGGGGTATCTCGCGTGGCTCGCCGGCAAGGGCTTTACCCAGGAGCAGTTTACCGCTACCGGATTCGTCGTGGATCTGACGGACAGCGGCATTGACAACGGAACGGTGACGCCGGGGCATTTGGGTTTGAACGTGGCTGGCAATCCGGCGCAGGGTAGTCGCGTGGTTTACAATCGCGTTGAAGGCACGCCGCACGCCGGGAGTACCACCGCCGGCTATGACGGGCACGGCAATCTCAACGCGCATATCCTGGGTGGTTTCAACGATGCCGCCGGTGGTTTTCCGCACGCCGACGCCGCGGGCTTTCGCTACGGCTTGGGCGTTTGTCCGTTCGTGAAGCTGGGGTCATCCGTGGTGTTCGATCCTGACACTTTTACCAGTCCGAACTATGCCAACCTTCAATCCAGGGCCTATCAGGACGGGGCGCGCATCAGCGCCAATAGCTGGGGCATGACGAACAATAGTTACACCGTAGATGCCCAGGCGTATGACGCCCTCGTGCGGGATGCGCAACCCGATGGCTCGGCGTTTGCCGCGCCCGGAAATCAGGAAATGGTCATTGTGTTTGCCGCGGGCAATCGCGGTACCAACCTCAACACCGTCGGCGCTCCGGGAACGGCGAAGAATGTCATCACGGTGGGGGCCGCCGAGAACGTCCGGTCCTCCACGGTGGCCAATGGTGGGAATAGTTCATTCGGGAATGATGGGTGCGGTTACTCGGATGCAAATTCGGACAGCGCCAGTGACCTGGCGAGTTTTTCCAGTCACGGGCCGTGCAGCGATGGCCGGCAAAAGCCTGATCTCGTCGCCCCCGGCTCGCATATTACCGGGGGCGTGGCCCAGAGCGTTTCCGCGACGAACGGGACCGGCATGGCCCTGGCCGGTTTCAGGGCGTCATCCATTTGTGCATTGAACGGTGCGGGGGTCGCCGGTAGCACAAACAACTTCTTTCCCCTTGGGCAACAGTTCTACACCGTCTCTTCCGGCACGAGTCACGCAACGCCTGCCGTGGCGGGCGCCTGCGCGCTGGTTCGCCAGTATTTCATCAACCAGAATCTTACGGCTCCAAGTCCTGCGATGACGAAGGCGTTCCTGATGAATTCAACGCGTTATCTCACGGGCCAGCGGGCCAATGACAGTCTCTGGTCGTCCGGGCAGGGGATGGGGGCGCTGAATCTCGGAACAGCGTTCGACGGCGTGGTGCGCGTGTTGCGGGACCAAAAGCCGGTGGACAAGCTCACGGCTTCCGGCCAGACGCGTGTGTTCACCGGCACAATCAGCGATACGAACAAGCCCGTGCGCGTGACGCTCGCATGGACCGATGCGCCGGGGAATACTTTCGGCAACGCGTTCAACAATGACCTGGATCTTTCAATCACCGTGGGTGGAAACACCTACAAAGGCAATGTGTTTGGGGGGGCATTCTCCATAACCGGGGGCAACGCGGATGCGCGAAACAACGTGGAAAGTGTGTTCCTGCCCGCCGGCTCGACCGGCAACGTGGCGGTGACGATTACCGCGGCAAATATTAATTCGGACGGCGTGCCAAACGAGGCGCCGACCCTCGATCAGGATTTTGCACTCGTGATCTACAATGTCTCGTCCACACAGACGCCGATTCTTTCGCCCGGTGGTTTTTCCCTTCTGACCGAGGGTTGTTTTCCGATGAACGGTGCGGTGGACCCGGGCGAAACCGTGACGATGAATTTCAGTCTCAAGAATACCGGTACTGCCGCGACCAGTAATCTGGTGGCAACTCTGCTTGCAACTAACGGCGTTGTGCAGCCTTCTGGCGCGCAACTCTACGGACTCGTGCCCGCCGATGGGGGCGTCGTGAGTCGCCCGTTCACATTCACGACCAGCGGTGCTTGCGGCAGCACGATCACGCCCGTGTGGCGACTTCAGGAGGGCACGAATAATCTCGGCAACGTGACCCAGACGTTGCCGCTGGGCTTGATCACGGTACCAACCCTGGCTATGACAAACGCGGCCCCCATCACCATCCCGGACGTGGGCAAGGCGTCCATCTATCCTTCGCCGATCGCGGTCTCGGGCGTAAGCGGCATTGTCAATAAGGTAACCGTGACATTGCTAGGTTACAGTCACACTTGGCCCGATGATGTGGACGTGTTACTCGTCGGGCCGACCGGACAAAAGGTCCTACTAATGTCCGATTGCGGCGGCGGCAACGTTCTAAACGGGGTGACGCTCACTTTTGACTCCGAAGCAGTTGCATCGGTGGCGGACAATGCGGTGATTCCTTCGGGCCACTACAAGCCAACGAATTTTGACACCACGAGTGATAATTTCCCCGCGCCGGCACCAAGCGGGCCGTTTGGTGGGTCCCTTGCGGCGTTCAATGGACTTGATCCCAATGGCAACTGGTCTCTTTATGTTCAGGACGATGGTTCGCTTGATGCGGGCAGCATTGCGCAGGGTTGGGCCCTGAGCCTCACGGTTTCCAATCTCGCGTGCTGCGACGGCGCGCTGAACCTGGCGGATCTTGGCATTGCGCAAATCGTAATGCCCCCCGCGCTGTACCTTGGCAGCAATGTGACTATCATCCTTACGATTACGAATCACGGACCGGATCCGGCGGGATTTGTCACTGTGACGAATTTGTTACCCCCCGCTCTCACGTTTGTTTCCGCAGTGTCAGCCCAAGGCGACTGTACCAACCTTGGTGCAGAGGTGAGTTGTGCCTTGGGTCATCTTAATCCCGGCGCGACGGCGAGCGTGACTTTGCACGCGATCCCGGCAAGCGCGGGGGTGTTTACGAACCTGGCCTTCGTCAGAAGTGTCACGGCGGATTCCTCGGCTGCGAATAATGTCAGCGCCGAAACGTTGTACGTCGGGAGTGAACCGCCAGGTTCAGGTATTATCACCAATTTCATCACTCACCCAGTGACTTCCAACGCGGCGCCCGTGCTGGCGCCCGTGCCGGATCGGATCATTCACGCAGGCACCCTGCTGTTAATCACCAATGTCGCCAGTGATGCGGATGGTCTGGCGAACGCCCTCACCTTCAGCCTCGACAGGGGTGCGCCGGGCGCCGCGAGCGTCGGCGCGGCGGATGGAATCTTTATGTGGCCGTCCACGGATGCGGATGCGAATACCACCAATCAGATTACGGTGCGTGTGACTGACACAGGGATGCCGCCCTTATCCAAGGCGCGATCTTTCCTGGTCAGCGTCGTGCCGCGGCCGTTGCTTACGGGTATTACCGTTTCAAACCAAATCGTCAACGTGGCCTGGACGGCTTTGCCCGGTCAGGCTTATCGCCTCCAATTCACAAGGAACCTCACTACCACCAACTGGACCGCCGTGGTGCCAGATGTGACCGCGGAAGGCGCGACGGCGACGCACACCAACGCATTTGATCCGGCGACCATAAATTTCTATCGTGTGCAACTCGTGCCGTAGCCTCTGGCCGTTCCCGGTGCGCTGTGATTCGATTCAAATCACCCTGACGTTGGTGGAGTTTTTTCATGTCCCGATGCCAGCCCTTCAGTCCAACCGCTCGCGTCCGGTGTACCCTGTGTCCAGATCGTGCCAGAACTCCACGCTGGTTTCGTCCTGTTCCCAGCACAGGAAGACTTCCTTTCCCCCAATAATCGCAGGGAAATCGAGTAAGCCGCGCTCAAGATCCTTGATGAAGATCTCGCGGCGCTGAAATTCTCCCAGCAAATCTTGCATCTCTGCCAGGGTGCGAATCCAGCGGTTGACCAGGTCGCCGCCGACATCATGGCCTGGATGCATCATCGAGCTGATGCGCTTCTCCGAACGATCCACTTCGCAGCGGAGTTCGTTGAGCCGTTGCAACCATCGGCGGATCTGCGGCAGCAGGGCCTCCGCCTCCTCCCGTCGGTAATGTTTTTGAAATCGGTAGGTCATGGGACAGTGACCGCATCCAGTTTCTTTTTCACGGCGGGGTTGGCTTCAATGGCCAGGGACCTGGCCCAGATTTCCCGCGCCTTGCGCATTTCGTTGGTGGCGGCGTAGGCGTCGCCCAAGTGATCCAGCACGGTTGCGTCCGGTTTATCGTCATTGGCGATTGCCTGCAGGAGATACTTTACGGCTTCGTGCGGTTTTCCGAGTTGGAACCACACCCAGCCCAGACTGTCCAGGAACGCGGCGTTCGTCGGATCGGATTTCACAGCGCGCTCGATCATGGCCTTCGCGCGGTCAAGCTTTTCGCCTTTTTCCGCCCACATATAGCCGAGATAATTCAAGGCTTCGGCGTCGTCCGGCGCGAGGGCGAGGCACTTTTCAAAATACTTTTCCGCCTCCACCCGGTCGCCTTTGCGCTCGAACGCGGCGCCAAGTTGGAAATAGAATCCGGCGTTCAACCGGTTGGTTTCCCCTACTTGGGCCAGGTGCTCTGCGCTGGTGAAATGATTCACCGCCACCGCGTATTCCTTCCGCGTTTGGTGGGCGACCCCGAGCAGATACTCGCTGACAAACCCGGTGGGGAACTTCTTCTGAGCCAATTCGATGGTGGTCACCGCCTCGTCACCACGATTCAGGGCAATTTGGGCGCTGGCCAGGTCGTAATATGCCTGCTCCAACTCGGAATTGAACAAGATCATCTTCTGAAAATTCTCCACCGCGTTCGTCCAGTCCTTTTGTTCCAGCGCGATATGGCCTAAAAAATAGTACGCCGCCGGGTTCGCGGGATTGTCGCGGACGATGGCTTCGAGCTGGGTTGCGGCCCGTTGCGGATCACGCGTGCGCAAATAGATGTCCGCCAATTTGGTGCGCAACAATTCGCGCATGGCTGGCGTGAGGTTGGGTTGATTGACCAGTTCAAGGTAGGCGGCGGCGGCCTTTTCACTGTCGCCGAACAAATTCAGACCATCGGCAAGTTTAAGCCGGAGGGCAGGGGACATTTCGCGGGCGGTAGAGGCCCGATTCAACATGGCCAGGGCCTGTGGTCGCGTAACCTCGCGAAACCCTGGGAACTGGGCGCCACAAGTTGTGTAAAGCTCGGCGAGGCTGACCAGAAATTCCGCGTCCGCCTGCGGTTGGGTTGCGGCTTCGTCCAGCGTTTTGAGGGCGGCTTCCGGCTGTTTGGTTTGGAGATAATTAAGAAAAAGATTTTGGTAGGCGGGCAGGAGCCCCGGGGCTCGCTCGAGCGCGGCGCGATTCGCTTCGATGGCCTTGGCGGTGTCCCCCAGTTGCGCGTAGGCCACGCCCAACCGGAGGAATACCCAACCGGACGCCGCAGGGCGACGGGTGGCGGGCAGGAGGAGTTCGATGGTTTGTGCGAACTGGCGGGCCTGGAGGTAACGTTGAGAAACCTCCATCAGCAGGTTCTCGTCCGCGGGATCGTTCTTCACCGCTAGGGCGAATTCCTGCAGCGCGGGTTGGGCTTCCGCGTTTAATTCGTGAATGACCGCCGTGGCGTAATGCGCATGCGCCGTCGTGCGCCGTTCGAACGCAGTTTGCTCCGCCCGGGGGCTTCGGGTCATGAAAGCATGGTCGCCGTGACGCACCCCCGCGAAACGACAACCGGTCGCGAGGGCGGTGGCGATGACCAGCAATGCACCCGAGTGAGTAAGACAGCGGTTCATGCCGTACACGTAAACCACGCACGGCGACCCGCAGTCGGGTTGCCGGCGTGGCTGAAGTGAGAATCGAACAGGGCGAAGGGTTACTTCTGCCAGGTGCGCTTCTTGTGACGATTCAGACGCAGCTTCTTGCGTCGTTTGTGTTTGTTGATTTTTGCCTTGCGGCGCTTTTTCAGTGAACCCATACGTTGCTAATCAAGTACCGGAGTTTGGCGGTAAAGCAAAGCGAAACTTTTTGAAACCACAAATTAGCCGT
>JADLHS010000035.1 GCA_020848635.1 Limisphaerales bacterium | reverse complement strand
TCGGCTTGCAGTTGCAGTACCGAAAGCAGGTCTGTGGCCCCCGCCGTGTATTGGATTCGGCTGATGCGCACCGCTTCCGTGCGATCGCGCAGCGCGGCCTGATCGAACTCCAGCCGCTGCGAAACGAGACCTTCGTTGGTCAACGCGTTCTCCACCTCGCGAAACGCCAGCAACACCGTGCTGCCGTACGCCGCCACGGTCGCCTGCTGCCGCGCCGTGGCAATCGCAATGCGTGCAGTCAGTTCGCCACCCGTGTAGATCGGAATCGTCATGCCGATCGCGGTGCGGAACAGCCATGGGTTCAACTGCAGCAATGAGAGCAGGTTGTTTTCGAGCCGGCCACCCTCGACCCCAAGTGTGAAACTGGGAAGTACCGCCAACTTCGCGGCCTCCTCCCGGCGAAACGCCGCCAACACCTGGCGTTCACCAGCGAGAATGTCCGGTCGGCGCGCGAGCAGCAACGATGGCAGGCCCGACCTCACCGGTGGCGGCACGGGCGCGTAATTTCCGGCCACGGAGATTTCTGCCGCCGGATAGCGACCAAGCAGTAGTTCCAACACGCGCCGCACTTCACTTTCGGTGGCTTGGGAGGCGCGCAACTGGCTCTGCGCCGCGTTCAAGCTGGCGCTCGCCTCCGCGACATCGAGATCGGTGACCTTACCGGCGGCCCGGCGGATTTTTACGAGTTCGAGCAACTGGGAATAAACTTCGACGACCTGTTCCGCGAGCGCCACCAGTTGGCGTGTCTCAACGGCGAGATACCAGACCTTCGCGGTCGTGGCGGCGAGCGACTGACGGGCCCACGCGAAATCGAGTGCGGTGGCTTCGTAGCCAGCCTGAGACGACGCTCGTTGGGCGCGCAACCGGCCCCACACGTCCGGTTCCCAAGCGGCCCCTAGGTAGGCGGACGTGCCCGTACCCCAATCATCGTGCCCATCGTCGCGCGTGGCACCCGCACCGAATTTTGCGCCGATCTGTGGCAGGAGTTGCGAGCCGACGACAACCACGGTCTGCCGCGCGACCTCTGCCTGGGCGGCTGCCTGGCGCAAATCCAGATTGTTCGTCATGGCTTCGGCCACGATCGCTTCCAATCCGGGATCGTGAAAGGACTGCAACCAGTCGTTGGTCACATCGTTCGTGGTGCCGCCCGCGATCCACGCGGACGGAATGGTAGTGCCGATGGGTAGGGCCTTCCCCACGAGCTGTTTGTGGGACGGGGGTTTGGAGAGCGCGCAACCAGCGAAGATGAGCGCGGCCAGGACACTCAGGCTGAGGAGCGCGGAGAACTTGTAGCCGCTGGCCCAAGGTGGCGAATTGAACGCCCCTTCGCGGAGATTCGCTTCCGGACTTCGGCCGCTACGCGGCGGGAAGTTGCGTTCTTCGAGCTTCATCAGAACGGCATGGGATAAAGCCAGTTCATCCATGAGGTGATTCGGATTGAAACCCGGCGCAGCGCGGCCCACGGGCCGTGCATGCCCTTGGTATAAATCGCCGCCACACCTTGGGCGCCAATCGGGAACTTCGATTGGTCCGGGTCATCGAATACGATGGCCACGGCGAAACAACCTTGCGGCACTTTCGGCGGCTCCGGATGGAACACCGGCAGATTGCCGCTCGGCAAATATTGGCCCTCGCCGCTAGCCCGCCAGATGTCTTGCACTTTGCCTTGGAAGATCTGGCCGGGATACAACTCAAGGGCGACCTCCACCGGCTGGCCGTTCGTCATATATTTGAGCACCTCCTGAAAGTAGGCGCCGAGCAGGTAACGTCCATCGTCGCAGATGAACGACGCGATGGCCCCAAAGCGGTAATCCCCGGCGACCATGCCGGGCCGCACCTGGAGGTTGACGATGCGACCGTCTTCGGGTGCGACCAGGGTGGTGTGGTCGAGGTAATACCGCGCCTGCTGCAACTCGGCCTCCACCTCGGCCACGCTGGTGTTAACCCCGTTAACTTGCGACTCATAACGCAACTTTGCCCGATCCAGTTCGGCCATGGTTTCTTTCACCGCCGCCTCGTTCACCTTGAGCTGGGCGTCCCAGCGTTGCGCCTCCTCTTCCGGGCCGGCGCCTTTCGCCGCCAGACTGGCGGCTAGGTTCTGCTGGTACTTCGCAAAGACGGTTTCGCTCTGGGTCTTGGCCAGCTTCTGATCCGCGACGTCAATGTCCGCCTTGAGGATCTGCACGTTTTGTTTCGCCTGCGCGAGTTGGGCTTCAAGTTGTTGCACCTTGTATTCGTAGGGCCGACGGTCGAACAGGAACAGCGGCTGCCCTTTCTTGACGGGTTGGTTCGGCTCGACCAACACCGCCGTCACCAACGCCGGCTCGGTCAGGCGCGGAACCAACTGGATGGTATGCTGTACAACCTTGGCATTGTTCGAGGCCGGCGTCATGAAACGCAGTCCGATCAGGAAGATCAGGAGCACATGCACCACGAAGAACGCGCTGACCAGCACCCAGGGCACGCTGAGTTTCAGCCACTTGAACTTGAAAAAGACCAGCCAGAAAAAGACCGCAAAACCGAACAACATGCCGAGCGCGAGTAACATAATATTCTTAGCTGCCTTTTTTCGGGTCCTGTTTCAGTGACTCCGGGTCGGAGGCTTTTGGTGGCGCCGGTGCAGGCTTCGCAGCAGTGGGCTCAGACCTGCCACTGAGCCGGGCGATCTCCTCATCAATGCCTGTAGCCTCCTGCGCCGGGAAGCGCCGGATATCCACGATGTCGGTGGGCTTGAAGGCCCAGATGAACGCCTGAATCCACGGCACCGCCGCAAGGAAGCCGGCATAGCCCATCATCTTGACGGCCTCGGCATCGGGATGTTTGCGGGCAATGGCGATGCGCCCCGGCAAGCCGGCCAGCCAGACCACGGAGACGAGTCCCGCCATCACCAGCAGGAAGAGCACACCAAACGTCGCGTAGTCCCAGAAATCAATTTTGAAGCCCAGTAGAGATTCCATAAAGGTCACTCCGGTTGCGGCACATCGGGCGACGCTTGGAGTGTGGTCGGCTTAACGGACGGGCGCACATTGGTTTTGGCCTTGGCCTTCCTGGCGGGAGTGATTTTCTTGAGCTTCGCGGTTTGAGCTTGGAGGGCTTTGAGTCGCCGCCGGGCTTTCCGCGCGATCTTGGCCGCTTTGCGGGATGCTTTCCGGGCCCGCTTCAGACTCTTCTTTGCGGACTTGTAACGGGTCTTCGCCTGTTTTGTGGCCTTCTTTGCCTGGGCGGCGCGTTGCGCCGTCAGGGTGACCACGCCGGTGGCAGCGGCGATTGCGGTGGCGGTTGAATTTGGGGATTTCGTTATGATTTTCTTCATAATCGGTTAACGGTTAACAGCGGACTTTCGGGTTCATCTCTATTTCTCGAACGCAAAGATTCGCTTCCAGTCGTTCTTCATGCTGATCACGGTCCAGCCGTCCTTCTTCGCCTCGTCGTAGAGCGCCTGGGTGAACGTGCCGACTTTCGTGTCCGGCAAGCCTTGCGCCGGCCCGTAGGCGTATTCGCGTTTCGCGTCGTCGTGAAGCACCAACATGCAGAGCCGCGCGCCGCTGCCGGCCTTGGTGTATTCGAGCATCTGCTGGTCGCCGGTCGAATTGCCAAACGCCGCGACCGGCCGGCGGCCGATCATCAGGTGGATGCCTTCGGGTTTGCCGGCGTCGTTGTC
>JADLHS010000034.1 GCA_020848635.1 Limisphaerales bacterium | reverse complement strand
TAAACGCCGCCCCAAACCCTTTCCCTTGCTCAATCGTCCACGCCGGAAATTTGTTGAACGACCGCATCGCAACAGCCGCTGGTACGGTGGACCCCGCAAATTTCAACGCCTTAACTAACCGCCATTCGGGTCAGAGCCTTTTTAACGCATCCTTCCACCGCTGCCAAGCCGCTTCGCGCGCTTTGTTGTTCTCGGCGCTGGTGTCTGGTGCTTCTCCGGCGCGCGTGAAGCCATGGCCGGCACCGTCGTAAATCACCGGTTCGTAGGTCTTGCCGGCTTGCTTCATCAACTCGGTGGACTTCGGGATGGTGGCGTTTATCCGGTTGTCGTTTTCGCCATAGAATCCGTAAACCGGACAAGCAATGCGCGCAAGATCGGCCTCCTTTTCGGGACTCGAACCGTAAAACACGAACGCCGCCTTGACGTGCTTGTTATTCGTCACAAAGCGAAAGGTTTGCGTTCCGCCCCAACAAAATCCACCCACTGCCACTTTGCCATTGCTGGCGGGAAGCTTGGCCGCATAGTCCGCGACCGCTGTCAGGTCAGCGGTGATTTGGTCGGGCGGCAACGAAGAAATGGCCTTGCGCACCGCATCCCCGCTTCCCAGTTCCGCCGTGCCGCCACCGCCGGCGGCGCTGCCCGAAAGCAAATCCGGCGCAATCACGATGTAGCCCACCTCGGCCAGTTGATCCGTCACTCCGCGCACCCAATCGGATAGACCGAAGATTTCGTGGATAACAATCACGGCGGTGGCCTTGTCCTTCACCTCGGGATACGCGATGAAGCAATTTACCTCGCGGTCGCCGTGCTTGACCTTCACCCACTCCATGTGGCGGGGTGATTTTTCGAGCCGGGACTTGGCCCAATCCTGGGCCGGAAGCGGCGCGACCACGAGCAGTGCGACACCGATGGAGAGCATTAGTTTGTGCATAGGATAGGTCGGAGGTTTTCTTGTTGAATGACTGGGTCGGTTCGAGGAAGGCGGTAATCGCCGTTACGCTTCCGGGGTGAACCCCATGACGATGTCGAACCGCGCATTAAGTTCTCCCGCCCGCGAGTCGCTCAACGGGGTGAATGGGATGATGACCGAATTGCGGGCTTTGGGCTCCTGCATGCATTTGAGCACGCCGTCGTGGGCATTCCGCGGCTCGCCCTGGATGTAGCATTGCGTCGTGAACTTGTCGCGGCCCTTGACCTTCACCGCAAAGTGAATGTGCGGCGTGCGTCCGGGATACGGCACGGGCTTGATGGTGCGGAACTGGTATTCACCGCTCGACCCGGTGAGGAATCGGCCAAATCCCTGGAAATTGCCATCCCGCCGGCCCGCATTTTCGCTCCCGTGATGCAGGTAAACGCCGTTATGGTCTGCCTGCCAGATTTCGACGAGCGCATTGCAGATCGGCCCGCCGCGCACATCGAGGATGCGGCCATTGAGCCAGGTGATTTCGCCGGCGGCGGGTGTGAGCGCATCGTTGACGACAATAAGATCGTTGTCCGTATCGAGCGGGAGTTTGTCCGGGTAGAATGGCCCCTCGGTCTGCAGTGGGGTCAGTTGCAACGCCTCGGCAAAGTCACAGGGCACGGCGAAAAACGCGGACGCCAGGCCAAGACCGGACAAAAACCCACGCCGGGTCCGGGGCCGCGCGAGGGGATCGGTGAGGTTCATGCGGTGAACCTGACATAATACATTAAAGCAGGCGAGCTTTTTCTTAACGGCAGCCAGCGACGTTATGCGACGGCACAAATCGGTCGTCTTTGTGATCCCGTCACTGCGCCTTCGCTGGCTCGACCGGCGCAGCTTTCGGTTCTGGTTTCTTGATCGGCCAGTTGGGTGATTCCGTCCGCGCGGTTTTGAAATAAGCCTCGAACTTCGCCACGACTTCCGGGTTGTTCTTCGCGACGCTGTTCTTTTCACCGATGTCGGCCTTGAGGTTGTAGAGCTCCAGCGGCTCATCCGCTTGCGGACGCAGGGCTTTCCAATCGCCCATGCGCGCGGCCTGTTGAAAACCGCGCTCATGAAACTCCCAGTAGAGAAACTCGTGCCGGTTCGTTTGCGCCTGGCCAGTGAGCAGCGGATAGATTGAAATGCCGTCCACGGGCTTGGGCGCTTTCGTCATGGCAATATCCGCCGCAGTCGGGAGAAAGTCCCAATTTGCCCAGGCGAAATCGCTCACCTGCCCGGTTCGGATTTGCGCCGGCCAGTTTACGATCATCGGCACGCGGATGCCGCCTTCGTAAAGATCGCGCTTGATGCCCCGTAACGGACCGGCGCTCGAATGAAACTTCGGATCCACCCCTTCTGCGTGCGGGCCGTTGTCGCTGGTGAAAAAGATGACGGTGTTGGTGTCAATCTTCAGGTCCTGGAGTTTCGTGCGCAGGCGGCCAATGTCGGCGTCCAGCCGCGTGATCATGGCGGCCTTATTTTTTTCCGGCGCCGGCCAGGGTTCATTAGCGTACGGCGCGTCGCTGGGCACCTGCATGCTATTGCCGGTGCGACGTCCCGCCTCGTTGTTTGCATGCGGAATTGTGTAAGCGAGATAGAGAAAGAACGGACGGTAGCGGTTGAACTGATCGGGTTTGTTGATTTTGATGAAATTGAGGGCCGCCTTCGTGAACAAATCGTGGGTGTAATCACCCTGCTTCCCGCCCAAGTTGCCATGGAGGGTGATCCGCCCGTCCCGACCGGTGACCGGATCATGCCGCCAAAGGTAATCGGTGTAATAATCGTGGGCGTGGGTCTGATTGAGGTAGCCGACCACTTCGTCGAACCCCTGCAACTCCGGTAGTCCGGTTGTCCCTTCATCGCCGAGGGCCCATTTGCCGATCATACCCGTGCGATAACCCGCATCCTGCAGCATTTTCGCCACGGTAATGTGCGTGGGTTGCAGCGGTAGGCGTTCGGAATTGCCCCGCAAGAAACTGTGGCCCGTGTGCTGGCCCAACATCAACGCCGCTCGGGACGGGGCGCAGACCGTGCTCCCCGAATAGCAACTCGTAAAGCGGAGACCCGAGGCAGCAAGATGATCGAGGTTGGGCGTCTTAATTCGCGTCTGGCCGTAGCAACCTAGGTCACCATAGCCAAGATCGTCGGCAAGAATGAAAATAATGTTGGGTCGCCGCGGCGCGGGAGGCGAAGTGTTGCTGGGCTCGGCAGCGTTTGCGACCACCATGAGCAACATCGCCACGGTAACGACCAGTGCCGCGAGGGGACGGACCAACTTAATCAGTGACTGAGCCATCATGTTCATTTCAGATGTTGGGAGAGTTCCGCCAGCGCGTCCAACGAATTTATCGGACCAGAATTGGCTTTTCATTCAAACACGTTCCTCGCAAGCTCGTTGGCATGTCCGAGAGTGAAGCACCCATTCCAAGTCCGTCCGCAACTTCCGGTGCGAAACCCGCCGAAGGGGATCGCCGTCGCCATCGTGGACGCCGCGGGGGGCGCGGACGCCGCAAACCCGATGCGTTACGAGCCGCCCAACCAACGCCACTGCCCGCGGTCTTGGAAACCCCGACACCCGCCGAGGCGGCCGCGCCCGAACCGCCCGCCCGCCCGCCCGCCTCAGCCCCGGCCGCGGAGCCAAAGCCTCTGCTCCAGCGGATCGAACGCCTGACCGAGCGCGTCGCCGCCCAACGCGTCGCCGTTGCCGAACCCACCCATCGTGGTTCCGCCATCAGCCAGGCGATTGATGAAGTCATGGACATCGTCGAAGCGCTCAAACGCGCGGTGGATCAGATGGAGGATGTTTTGGAACTGGTGGAGCTCGCCGAGCGCCAGAAGTTGGGCGACGAGCGGGAAATTGAATCCCTCCGCCGCGCCTTGCGAAATGTGCATCAACGCCCGGATGCCCGTCGCAGTGGAGATGAACCGCGCCGCAGCGGGAATGAAGGTCGCCGGAGTGGCGAGGCGCCGCGGCGAGGCGGCGACGAACCACGCGCTGGCGAAGACGATGCCCCGGCCCCGCACGAGGACTGAAACTTCCGCAATCGGCCAGTTTCAGATCTAAAGACTTTTATTTCCGAACTTAACCTACCGCAAGCGGCGGAGGAAGATGGGTTGTGCCTTCGTAAACCGCGCCACCGGACGGCAGCATATGCATCTGGCGTTGTTGATGAATCCGGCGGGCTTCGGCCCGAACCCACACCACCGCCAGCAAGACCCCCAACCCCAACACCGCCGCCAGCACCCACGGCCAGAGGTGGCGCGGCTTTGTTTCGGCGGGCGGGGCTTCGTTTTCCATGAGGCAGATTATTTCCCCGGCGCACCGGCGGCACAATGGTTATTTGGCGTTGCCCTGGATATAGAATTCGGCAGCGGCAAGCCGGGAAAGTTCACAGCCCAATTTTCGCACGCTTGAATGCGGCACTGCGCGTGTTGTAGGTCAGATCAATTTCACGCAACAGCCCAGGACGGTCGGCGGTCACATCGTCTTCGGTGGGCACGCGCCCCAACTTCCGCGCAAGCGATTGCAGATATAATTCAATCTCCCGCTTGGAGACTGCCCCGCGCGACCGGATGACCGACGCGCGCGGCACCATGAATTCGCCAAACATGTCCGCGTGTTCATTCATCGCCGCCAGTTTGTAATTGGTGATGCGGACATAATTCGCGTCCACGTCGGTCAGCACAAACTTTCGCCCAAGCTTTCTGGCCGCGAGCGCGGTGGTACCGGCGCCGCAAAACGGATCAAACACCACATCGCCGGGCCGAGTGGTGAGCTTGATGATGCGCTCCATCAACTTTTCCGGCAACTGGCATGGATGCGCATCACGGTCGCGCCTGTGTTTGATGCGGTGAATATCCGACCAGATGTCGGACAACTCCACCTTCGCGTCGTCGCCCGCCGCCTTGCGCTGTTTTACGCATTTGGCGCGGAGACAATATTCCAGCGAATCCGGCGGCGGAACCAGGCTGCCGCGCGGTTTCGTCCCGACGGGTGCGTAATTGAAAACGGGTTTGCCCCCGGGCTTGGTGTAGTAAAGCAGCGCGTAGTGCGCGGGCATCAGCTTGCCCCGCGGATCAGACAGCGCGTCCCACACAATCCAGTGGCGGAAGTCGAGTCGCCGGTTCAGGAACGCCGCATGATGGATGGCCCACTTCGGTAGATTGAGCACCAGAAGGCTGCCCCCGGGCTTGAGGGATTGCGCCATGCCATCAAGCCAGGCGTTGCACCAAGCGAGGTAATGCTGTTCGGCCATCGCGTCATCCCAATTGCCGTAGCCTTTCTGTAAATTGTAAGGGGGATCGGCAAACGCGAGATCAAACACCCCGTCCGGATGTAACTGCTGCACGCGCTGCAAAAATGAAACGCAATCACCGCGATAAACGTGGTCGAGTTCCAAGTCGGTGAACCTGAAGTCGTCGGACGAACCCGCCCCTCCGGGCGCGGCGTTGCCAACGCTGACGGCAGCAGGCATCGGCCCGCCAGCGGATAATTGCGGTTCGCGAGGCAGGACCAGATGCAGGCTGTTCTGCCCCGTGGCTTCCGACAGACTGGCAATCCGGGACAACACGTCGGCGGGGATCACGCCGTCCTGCAATTGGCGGCGCGGCAGATCCCGCCACACGTCGGCGGGTGCCGCGCCACGGGGATTCATCAAGTGCTTCTTGCCACCCCAATCCTTGACGTTCAGCCCGCACGCCGCGCAGTTCACATGCGACACGCGGACTTCCGCAGTGTTCAACCGAAACTGTGTCGGCGTCTTGCGCGTCACGTCACGCTTCATGAACAGCAACAGGCCCTGATGGTTCGGTTGCAGGAAGCGGTGGCGCGTGCGCTCGGCAAGATCGAGCGCAATCCAATACTTGAAAACCATTGTTCCCGCGAGACCAGGCGATGTCATCAGGTGCTCACCCCAAAATGGGAGTCCGCGCGGCGGCCCGTAAAGCCACAGCCGCCCCCCCGGCCCCAACAACCGCACCGCCTCGGCCATAAGGTCCAGCGCCGATGCATTCATCAGCCCGGCGCCAACGCTGATCACGACAACGTCTTTGCCGGCAGTCGCGAGGTGCGCGCTCGCGGCAGCAGAATTAAAATCAATTCGCGGAAATAGGTGATTCATCCGAAACGAGGTGTTTGGTCTGGCAATGTTGCGCCAACCGGTTGTTCGCACCGGAGAAATGGAAGCAGGGAGCGGCGTGCACCACCGACCTCGGAGCGGCAAATTCGGCGCGGTTCATTGTTTCACGGCTTCGGTTGGTGGCCCGTTCGTGCCTTTGGTTTTGGTCTCCTCGGCATTAAGACTCCTCGTTAGACGGCGTTTCAATTCGGCATACATCTCATTCGTGACGATATTGAGATGCAGTCGGGCTTCGTCGAAACGAGCGGCATGGAGTTTCACGCGGGCAAAGTGGGTCTGAACCCCTTGACGCTCGATATCGTCGCGCGCCAGGTTGAAAGCGTTGGTCCAGGCGCGCAAGGCGTCGTCGGTGCGCGGTGGACGAATACCGTAAAAAGTCTGCGCCACGTCGGAGGCAAGGGGGAAATCGTCGGGCGCAAGCTTTAGTGCCGCATGATAAAGGGCGAGCGCCTTGTCAAAAACCTGCTGCTCATTGAGGTGGTAATGCTCCATCGCATCCTTGCGGAACAGGAACATGGTCGTACCGAAGTTGTGATAGTAAACCGGTTCGTTGGGATTGAGGGCGATCGCTTGGGTATAATAGTCGAACGCCTTGGTCACCAGGCCATTGTGACCATAGTGGTTGGCGAGGTTGTTCCAGACCGAGGGTTCGTTCGGATCCAGTTCGCGCGCCCGTTCCAGTTGTGTCATCGAGGCATCTTCATCATGAATGTCATCGAGGAAACTCGCGTAAGCGATGCGCGCCCGTACGTGATTGGTGTGTTGCTGGAGGAAGATTTCGTAGCCTTGGCGGACGGGCGCAAAGCGTTCGAGGATCCGCCGGTTCAAACCCTCGCGCGAGACGCCGGCATCCTCGGCGGCGAACTCCTGGTTGTCGCGGATCCACTTGTCCACTTCCGCCTGCGCCACATCGTCGTCCTCCATCAGTTTGTGATACTCCTTTTCGACGGGATCGTTTGGGTCCGGGGCAACGAGTGCAACAGTGGGGAGCCGGGGGGGGAGGTTGGTCAACGCCACGGGTTGATTCGTGGCGACCAGCGCGCTTACCACACCCACAAGGAGATTGGTCACATGCCGAAGTTAGCAGATTGCGCGGGCTCGCGTCGAGGGGCAAGCGGGAAGCCACAGGCAAAAATACAACGCCCTTCCGGTTGGAGCAACCGGAAGGGCGTTGGTGGAAATGCCGCCGCCTATTTGTCTTCGGGGATCCGCATCCCGTAGAAGGAGCGATAAACGAAAATCAATGCGACCAGGAAGAAGAACGCGCCGACCCAAGGGCTCCAGTTCATCGCGTTCGGATTCAGTTTCAACGCCTCCCGATGACTCTGGGTCATCGTCACCGCAATTTCTACTGCGAGCAGACCAAACAGCGTTGTGAACTTGATCACTGGGTTCATCGCCACGGAGGAGGTATCCTTGAACGGATCGCCCACCGTGTCCCCGACGACGGTGGCGGCGTGCAATTCGGTGCCCTTCTGACGCATGTCCACTTCCACGATCTTCTTGGCGTTGTCCCACGCCCCGCCGGCGTTGGCCATGAAAATTGCCTGAAACAATCCAAAGAACGCAATGCCGATCAGGTAACCGATGAAGAAATACGGATCGAAGAACGGTAGGGCGAGCGCGAAGCAGAACACGACAATGAAGATGTTCCACATGCCCTTCTGCGCATACACGGTGCAGATGCGGACGACTTCTTTGCTGTCCTTCTCCGACGCCGTGGTGGCGTCGAGCTTCATGTTCTCCTTGATGTAAACGACCGCGCGATACGCGCCCGTAACAACCGCTTGACAGGAGGCGCCCGTGAACCAGTAAATTACCGAGCCACCCATGACGATGCCGAGGATGATTTCGGGCTGCACGATGGAAAGCTTGTTCACCACACCACCGAACATATTTTCCAGCAGCATGATGATGCCGAACACCATCGTGGTCGCGCCCACGACCGCCGTGCCGATAAGCACGGGCTTGGCTGTGGCTTTGAAGGTATTGCCTGCCCCGTCACCTTTTTCGAGTTGATACTTGGCGTTCTCGAAGTCCGGATCGAAACCGAAGTCGCGCTTGATTTGCTCCTTGGCGCGCTTCTTGTCCGTCTCATTGTGGCCCTCGATCTGGCTCAGCTCGTAAACGGATTGCGCGTTGTCCGTGACGGGGCCATAGCTGTCCACGGCAATCGTCACCGGGCCCATGCCGAGGAAACCGAACGCCACGAGACCGAAGGCAAAGATCGGCGCGGCGAAGGCGAACTGCGCGGGCATGATGGACATCAGTGCCGCATTGGTGGAAAACTGCCACGCCACAAACATGAGCAACATGATGACCAGCCCCATCCAAAACGCCGAGAAGTTGCCCGCGACGAAACCGGAGAGAATGTTCAGCGATGCGCCGCCATGCTTGGAGCAATTGGTCACTTCCTTGACGTGCCGGGAATTGGTGCTGACAAAGATTTTGGTGAACTCGGGAATCAGCGCGCCCGCCACCGTACCGCAACTGATAATGGCGGAAAGGACCCACCAGAGTGCGGGTTGCGCGGCCCCGTTGAAGGTGAAATCCCCCAGCAACAGTTTGCTTGCAACGAACGTGATGAGGATGGAAACCGCTGAGGTGATCCACACGAGATGAGTCAGAGGCGCTTCAAAGTCGAAGTCCTTCTTGTTTCCGAACATGGTCTTGCTGATGAATTCATTCACGAAGTAAGATCCCAGCGAGGTCACGATCATCAACGCCCGCATCACAAACAGCCAGATGATGAGGGTTGCACAAACCGTTGGGCTGGCCGCCAGGGCCAGGGCGAGGAACGCGATCAGCGCGACCCCCGTCACCCCGTAAGTTTCAAAACCGTCTGCCGTCGGGCCAACGGAGTCGCCCGCGTTGTCGCCGGTGCAGTCCGCGATCACGCCGGGATTCTTCGGATCGTCTTCGGGCAGTTTGAACACGATTTTCATCAAGTCTGAGCCGATGTCGGCAATCTTGGTAAAGATGCCGCCGCAGATGCGAAGCACCGATGCGCCAAGCGATTCACCAATGGCGAAACCGATGAAGCAGGGGCCAATGAGTTCCGACGGCAGAAACATCAGGATGCAGATCATGAAGAATAATTCCACCGCGACGAGCAGCAGACCGATGCTCATCCCGGAGCGCAGGGGAATGCAGAGCGTGGCGAAGGGGTTGCCCTTGAGAGCGGAGAAGGCCGTGCGGGAGTTGGAGATGGTATTGATGCGAATCCCAAACCACGCCACACCGTAGGAGCCCAAAATACCCAGAATGGAAGCCAGCAGAATGACCAGCACATGGCCCATTGTGTTGTGCTGCAGAAAGCCGAAATAGACGATCATGCAAGCCGCGATCAACACCCAGAGAATGGCAAGCAGTTTACCCTGCGTTAGCAGATAGGTTTTGCAGGTTTCGTAGATGCTGTGCGAAACCTTGGCCATGCTTTCGTGAACGGGCAGGGACTTGGTTTGCAGGTATTGCCAGACACCAAACAAGGCGCCGACGGCACAGACGAGGATGCCCAGCATCATGAGCGTGTGACCACTGGCGCCGCCCAACCCAGCGAACTTAACGGTGCTTAGGTCGGGGATTTTGATGTCCGCTTCGCTGGCGGAAAGTTGGGACGCCAACCCGATGGTCAGCAAGAGGAAGACGCCTGGGAATCTAAGTATTTTATTTCTCATAAGATGGGTAGAAACTAAGCGAAAGTTAAATTAGAATGCCAGTCATTTCTTGCGATATACCTTGCAGAGTTTGACAAACCGCTTTTTCCGCCCCCTCCACGATGGCAAAGCAGGATCCACAATCAACTTTTCTCCTCGATCAACTCCCGGCGCGCGCCGCTGAGGAGCTGCTCGACAAAATTTGTGGAATAGACGCCCCGTCGGAAGTTGGGATCCTGGAGAATGGCCTGTTGGAAGGAAATGGTCGTCTTCACGCCAGTAATAAGGTACTCGCCCAAAGCGCGGCTCATCTTGTCCATCGCCTCCCGGCGGTCTTTGCCGTAAGTGATAAGTTTCCCGATCATTGAGTCGTAGGTCGGCGGAATCGTATACCCCGCATAGGCATGCGTATCCACCCGAACACCGCGACCGCCGGGTTGGTAGTACATCTCGATGCGGCCGGGGCTGGGCCGAAATTCATCGAAGGGATCTTCGGCATTGATGCGGCACTCAATGGCGTGGCCTTTGAACTGGACGTCGCCTTGCGACATTTTCAAAGGTTCGCCCATCGCGATCATCAATTGCGCGCGGACCAGATCAACGCCCGTAACCTCCTCGGTGATGGGATGCTCCACCTGGATGCGTTTGTTGACCTCAAGAAAATAGTAATTGGCATCATTGTCCACGATGAACTCAACGGTGCCGGCATTGGTGTAATTCGCAACTTCGGCGATGCGCACGGCGTCTTTGCCCATCTTTTCGCGCAGTTTCTTAAACTTGCTTTCGCTGAAGAGCGGCGAGGGGGTTTCCTCGACGACTTTCTGGTTGCGCCGCTGGACGGAACAGTCGCGCTCACCCAAATGAATGATCCGCCCCCGGTTATCGCCCAGTATTTGAAATTCGATGTGGTGGGGGTTCTCGATGAGTTTTTCGATGTAAACCCCGGAATTGCCAAAGGCCTTCTCAGCCTCGTTGCGCGCAGTGTGATAACCTTTGACGAGCGAAACGTCGTTGTGAGCCGCGCGCATCCCGCGACCGCCGCCGCCCGCCACGGCCTTGATCATGACCGGGTAACCGATGCGTTTGGCCACTGCCAAGGCGGCTTGCTCGTTATCCACGACGCCCTCCGACCCCGGGGGGGTGCGCACGCCGGCCTTTTTCGCCAACGCCCGGCTGAGGGCCTTGTCTTCCAAAGCGTTCATGGCACGCGAACTCGGCCCAATAAAGCGGATATTGCAACTTTCGCAGACATCGGCGAAATGGGCGTTCTCGGAGAGAAAACCGTAACCAGGGTGGATCGCATCCACATCCGCGATTTCCGCCGCGCTGATAATGCGGTCAATCCGGAGGTAGCTTTCGTTCGCGGGAGATTTGCCAATACAGATTGCTTCGTCTGCCAATTGCACATGCATGGAATTAGCATCCACCTCTGAATAAACCGCCACGGTGCGGATGTTCAACTCTTTGCACGCGCGAATGATCCGCACGGCAATCTCCCCACGGTTGGCAACAAGGACTTTTTCGAACATGGGCGGTTAAGGGCAGATTCCCCGGGTTGCTCTCGAAGCGGAAACGCTTCTTAAATGGGACGAAACTTGAACAAAGGTTGGCCGAACTCAACTGGTTTGGCGCTTTCAACGAGTACCTGGGTAACGACCCCGCGAACTTCGGCCTTAATCTCATTCATGACCTTCATGGCCTCGATGATGCAAACCACTGTGTCGGGGTTGACTTCCGATCCAACCTCAACGTATTCCGCCGATTCAGGCGATGGTGCCCGATAAAAAGTCCCAATCATGGGTGACTTGATCTCTCCATCCGCAGGAGCGGCGACTGACGGAGGAGTGCTGGGAGCTGTGCCTCCGAGCAGAGCCACAGGCGCGGGAGTATAAGCAATCATCGGCTGCGCCTCGTCCGCCACCATTCCTCCGCCCCCACCAGCATTCATACCTCGCTTGAGCCGGATCTTGAAATCTTGCTTTTCGAGTTCGAACTCCGAAACGGAATTCTTCTTCATCAGGTCAATGATGGCCTTAATGTCTTTGAGATCCACAGTTTCTAATCGTTAAAGTTGTTTGACTTACCGAATTCAAGCCTTGTGGCTATTAAGGAAAAATGCAGAAGCCAAGTGACGACTCTGCTCTCAGCATTCTTAAGTTGATCAAAGCCTAGGTTCGATGCAAAACCTCGTCAAGATGCAAAGAACAGAATGTCAGAACTAAATACCTTTATACGGAATCCAGCCCGGAAGCCAATTCCAAATGAATACGAGCCACTATTTAACGTTACCCGCTAAAAACTACGAAAAAATCATCGAAGATCAAGTCATTGAGGCCGAAGCGTCATCGCCAAATCCAGCCGCAGAAACAACCTACCTATTCCCCCAGCCGAAGCGACTCGTGATTGGCCAATAAACGAAGAACGACTTACCGATCACGTTTTGAGCCGGAAACGGCCCCCAACCTCGGGAGTCAAAGCTGTTGAGCGTGTTGTCCCCCATCACCATGTAAGTGTCTGGCGCCAGGGTAAAGACTGATTCTTGGGTGGGAAACAGCGGCGCGAGGCCCATCCGGCCCACCTGACCACCCACCGTCTCGTTGACATGCCCCGAGTAGATACTCTCCGCCGGCGGCTTGGTGGGATTAAATGAATAAACATTTTCAAAGTGCGGAGTCGAAGCATCGAGGCGTTGACCATTAATACGGAGATGTCGGTCGTCGCCAATTTGAACGTGCTCACCACCGAGGGCGACGAGGCGTTTGATGTAGAATTGATCCTGCGGCATGCGCGGGTGGTCAATCCCGGCGGTTTGAAACACCGCAATCTCACCCCGGGTGGGTTTGCGGAAGTTGTAGGTCAAGCGGTCAACGAACAGATGATCACCGGCCTGTACTCTAAGCCGCACAACTGGATCACCTTTGTGATAAAAGTGACGCCCATTCAGGTTGGCCCGGTGCGGGTCCTCCAGTTTACCTTGGCCGTAGTCGGGCGGGAACAAAATCGTGTGCGCGACACCCCCAATGTAGAGCTTCTGCCAGAAGTTGATGACTTTAACGCCAAACGGTTCGTCCACTCGGTCAATTGTTCCATCCACCTTGGCTTGCACATCAACGTAGCTAACGCCGGCAAACCATTCCCGGAGCCGCGCCAAGCCAGTCGGAATCTGAAAGTCCGGCTTCTCCAGCAGGTTATCTGAAACCACACCATACAGCGTTGGTTGCATGGAGCCGGTTGGAATCTTGAAGGGTTGCGCGAAAAAAGTGCGAATCCCCATGGCCACCGCGAGCGCAACGAGGAAAACTTCAACGTTCTCCCGCCAAGCTGCATTGGGATACGGCTTCAACCATTTGTTGGCGACTTCCTCCAACATTTCCATCTGCTTGAGCAGGGTGTCCTTCTTTGTGTCGGAATGAATGACCCGGTTCAAATCAGCCAGCGAACCATCCACCACTTGCACCGCCTGCGGCGAAAGAATATCCCGTTGCGAATTGAGGATGTTGCGGACGTGCTTCCGCATCGCGGTCGCGTGCCGGACCGTTTTGGAGATGAACCAGCGGTAATTCATGGTCGAGGGTCGAGGGACGAAAGACGATAACCACCTGACCAGAACGCGTACGGCAACCGGTTTTGCCTTCGGCCTCCAACCTTCGACTTTCGGCTCATGTTCACGATTTAAGCACTTCGATGAAAGCTTCCTGCGGGATATTTACGCTGCCGAAGGATTTCATCCGCTTTTTACCTTCCTTCTGCTTCTCCAGCAACTTCCGTTTGCGGGACACGTCGCCGCCGTAACATTTCGCGGTCACGTCCTTGCGCAAGGCGCTCACGGATTCGGACGCGATGATCTTCCCGCCGATGGCGGCCTGAATCTTTACTTGATATTGCTGGCGCGGGATCACCTCCTTGAGCTTCAGCGCCAGTGCACGACCGCGGGTCTCCGCTTTGGTCCGATGCACGATGCAGGAAAAGGCGTCCACCGATTCGTCATTCACCAGCATGTCCAGCTTGATCATGTCCGACTCCTGATAATCGGCGTATTCGTAATCCATGGAGCCGTAACCGCGCGTCAGGCTTTTGATGCGATCATGGAAATCAATCAGGATTTCACTCAACGGCAACAAGCTCGTTAACATCACGCGCCGCGCATCCAGCGTCTCGGTGTGATCGTAACTCCCCCGTTTCTCTGAAATCAATGCCATCATGTCCCCGATGTTTTCATTCGGGCAGATGACGAATGCCTTGACCATCGGTTCTTCCAACTTCCCGATGTAAGTCGTCTCCGGCAGGAACGCCGGGTTATCCACCTCCTTCACCGTCCCGTCGGTCAACGTTACTCGATAGATCACGCTCGGGTACGTGGCAATGATGTCCATGCCATACTCGCGACGCAGCCGCTCCTGAACAATCTCCAGGTGCAACAGCCCGAGAAACCCACAGCGAAAGCCAAATCCCAGCGCCACGCTCGTCTCCGCCTGATACACGAAGGCCGAATCGTTTAGCTGGAGCTTCCCCATGTTGGTCTTGAGATGCTCGTAATCCGCCGTGTTGATCGGATAAATCCCGCTGAACACCATCGGGTGAATCTCTTTGAATCCCGGCAGCACACCCGAGGGATTCCGCGAATCCGTCACCGTGTCGCCCATCTTCACTTCCTTTGGGCTTTTGATGTTGGCGGTGAAATAACCCGTCTCGCCGACTTGTAACTTATCGCGGACGTATGGCTTGGGATTAAAGCTACCGACTTCCTTCACTTCGACCGATTTGCCCGAGTGCAGCAATTTCACCTGCATCCCCGCTTTTAACTCGCCGTTGAAGACCCGCACATGCGTGACCACGCCCTTGTACGTGTCAAAGAATGAATCAAACCCCAGCGCCTGCAAACTGACCGCGCCCGTCGGCTTCGGAGCCGGAATTCGCTCCACAATTGCTTCGAGAATTTCCTCGATGCCAATGCCCTCCTTCGCACTGGCCGGAATCGCCAGCTCGGCGGGAATGGCCAGAATATCTTCCAATTGCTGCTTCGCCAGCGGCACATCCGCGTGTGGCAGATCAATCTTGTTGATCACCGGAATGATCAGGAGATTCTGCTTCATGGCCAGATGCACGTTGGCGACCGTCTGCGCCTCGACCCCCTGGGCTGCGTCAATTATAAGCAGGGCCCCCTCGCACGCGCTCAGACTGCGCGAGACTTCGTAGGAAAAATCCACATGGCCTGGGGTATCAATCAGGTTCAACTCGTAAGTTTCGCCGTTCTTGGCCTTGTACAGCATCGTCACCGGATGCGCTTTGATCGTGATCCCGCGCTCGCGTTCCAGGTCCATCGAATCGAGCAACTGCGCTTCCATATCGCGCGTGGCAATGGTGCCCGTGCGATGCAACAGCCGGTCGGACAGCGTGGTCTTCCCATGATCAATATGGGCGATGATGCTGAAATTGCGTATATGTGCTGCGTCCATCCGATGCGTCTCTTAATCTTTCGCTCAATCCTAATCCTGATCTCCAATCAGAGTGCGGCAGGATAAAGGCAAAATGCCGGAAGAAAAGGAAAATGGATGGGAACACAATTGTGGCAATTCCATGGACGGTTGTGAAATTGTTTCCCCCGTAAACCCATTGTTGCCATGATTTGGTCCAAGAGAATCCGGAAACCCCTCACGGAACCAGTGCCTTACTTCGGCCCCGCTGCGGATGAAGCGATCAATCACCTTACGCCCCGCGCCCAGCAAGTGCTGGCGCTCGCTAAGTCCCGGAGATGTTGATCCTAGTTTTGCTGACTCTCGACTCCTTTGAGTGTCTGGTAGCATTCCGACTTGCCTACCGCCCATCTGCCTCGGCCGCGTCTTGCAGCGCCACCGACTTGATCAAGAATCTAGATATCTCATCGGCCATGACTTACCGAGTTCCGGCCCTTTCGGACGCCGCATCCCCAAGTCCTCCGGGGCAACCAAATGAAAAAGGCCCGCCGATACCGGCGGGCCTTGAACTGAATAAGTTAGTCAGATCCTACGGACTGACGATCCGGAAGAATCCCGGAGCACCTGTTATGGGAGCGGTCGTGGACGGCCCCGACAAACCAGAGGCGATTGTCGTCCAAACCGGTGACATCAGCGACGGGGACCTGCAGCGAGTAAACTGGCTGCGGTCCACTCCAGGTAATTGTCGCCGTGCCACCGCCATTGTTGGCGATGGAGTTAATCGTGATCGGCCCCAGCCCAATTGGGTTCGAGAAGTTCGAAGTGCGAACACCAGCGCCCGTTGCGCCACCGGCTGGCCGAAGGCGCGGAGAAAGAAGCGGTCAAAGCGGTGGAGAAAGCCAAAGCGTCAGTGCGAGCGTTTGTGGAACATCCGTTTCCCATCGTGAAGAATTTATTTCGGCATCGGAAAGTCAGGTATCGGGGGCTGGCGAAGAACGGGCATCAACTTTACACGCTCTTTGGACTGGCCAACGTGGTGATCGGCAGCCGAGCCGCTGCGACATGAAAAAACCAAGCAGAACGATGGATCAAACCGGTTGAAGTGAAAAAGGCGGTTCAAAACCGCCACCGAACCAGCACTGCGACGCCAAACCAAGCCGTCAGGCGAGTTTTGCGGGTCGCCTGACCTTCATGCGCCGTCAGCAATCTGAGAAAATTGAAAACATCGCTTTATTCAGCGTCTCCTTAAAGGCCAGCAATGCTTCTTCGCCATCGCCGAAACCGGACACGCCCGCCAACGTCAAGTCGGTGAAATGCCGATTAGCGTTGGTATCGTCATCGCTTCCCTTGAGCACGATTTTGATAACCGCATTGTTCGCACCCAAGATACTGCTGGTGTTCACTGAAGAACCCGGCTGGGTATACCCATCAATGGTGATGCCGTCCTTTGTAATGATGGGAAAACCACCAACTGGCAGAATGATATAATGCGGTCCAGTGCCGGGAATGTCAAAAGCGATGCTGTCGTTATCATTCAAGGCGGCGATGGCCGAATTCAGATTCCCCGGCCCCGAACTGGCAGCGGTGGTTACGGTGATGGTTGCTGCATGGGCTACCCCCATTGCGGCAATAGCGGCAAGTGCCGCAAGGCAACTGATATATTCTTCATACTCATACGTATTTGGGTTCTTTTATTGATGGCTTAACGGGACTGGCGCACACTACTCAAGCCATCGGCTTGAAAGCATACAATTTTTCCGAAAAAAGCTAATAAAAGCTCTCACATACCCTACGCGGGCCCGCGACGACGCATCATGATTTCGATGGCCGGGCAACCGTTCCGGCGGCAAGTACGCACCCGCAAGAAGGGCTAGTTTGGCTCGCTACAGAACATCCGCCCATTTTCGAGGTCGCAAGCGAGCGGTTTTATAGCAGCATCCCGTCCGGTCAAATTGCCTTTGGTTTTTCCCCCGGCGGCCCTTAGACTCCGGTTTCAATGCTGGAACCCCTGAGCAATTCGCAGCTCCGCAAATTCAAAGCGGCGGCACAACATTTGGAACCGATGCTGAAAGTAGGCAAGGCCGGCTTAAGTGACGGTTTCGTTCGTTCGGTGGACGCGGCGCTGGCGCAACATGAACTGGTGAAGATCAAGTTCATGGAGTTCAAGGAGCAGAAGAAGGAACTCGCTCCGCAGTTGGCGGAGCGAACCTCGAGCCTCGTCATCATGCGCGTCGGCAATGTGCTGGTGCTCCATCGCCCCCGGCCTGTGGCAGAAGCGCCCGCCCCAGCAGCATGAACCGACCGCGGACCTCAACCCTGCTCGGGTATTTCGCGCTCGGGATGCTGACCGGTTGCTCGACCCCATCGCCCACAGCCGGCCTCCGGTTGAACCAGATCCAGGTGATCGGCACGCACAACTCCTATCACTTGCGCGGTCACGATTCGCTCCTGGCATTGATCGCTCAAGTGAACCCGAACGCGCGGCGGGAGGTGGATTACGGTCACCGGCCATTGCCTGAACAGTTGGCACAGTTGGGCATCCGCCAGATCGAACTGGACTGCTACGCCGATCCGGACGGCGGACGATACGCCACGCCGCTGGGGCTGGCCCGCGTGGTTCAGGCCGGCCTGCCGCCGGTGCCGGATCCGGATCCGACGGGACGATTGCGGGCGCCCGGCATCAAGGTGATGCATGTGCCGGACATTGACTTCGCAAGCTCGGCGCTGACTTTGGTGGATGCGTTGCGCCGGGTGCGGGAATGGTCGGTGAAGCATCCGCGCCATGTGCCAGTGTTCATCATGCTGGAGCTTAAGGAAGACGCGCTCGGACCGGGCTTCACCCAACCAGCGCCGTTTGACCAAGCGCAGTTGGCGAATCTGGAAAGCGAGATTCGCTCGGTCTTCCCACGCGAGGCCATTCTGACACCGGATGATGTGCGGGGCCAGTCGGCTACGTTGCCGGAGGTGCTGCGGCATTCGGGTTGGCCTTCGTTGGACTCGGTGCGGGGGCGCGTGATGTTCGGAATGGACAATGAGGACGCAGTGCGGGACCGCTATTTGGAAGGGCATCCGGCGTTGGAAGGACGACTGCTGTTTGTGAGTGTGCCGGCCACGCATCCGGCCGCCGCCTGGATGAAGCGCAATGACCCGGTCGGCGACTTCGAGCGAATCCAGGAGTTGGTGCGGAACGGTTTTATGGTGCGGACGCGGGCGGATTCGGATACCGCCGAAGCCCGCACGAACGATCCCCGGAAACGCGAACAGGCGCTGGCGAGCGGCGCGCAGTTCGTCAGCACCGACTATCCGGAGCCGGACCTCCGGTTTTCAGCGTATTGTGTGCGGCTGCCGGATGGGGTTATTGCGCGCCCCAATCCGGTGAACGGTCCGGCGAATGAGCGTTGCCAGAAACTGGAATAACAGTTCCGACCTCAACGGCGCGGACCAGCCGTAGTGATGTTTGATCTGCGGCGCGGGGCTCATGAGGGTTGGGCGACCGTGGCGACCGGGCTCATCTTGCTGCCGAGGGAAGCCCAGCGCCGGTTCAAGTGGGATGACTGGCCATGGCGGTCCAGGTTTGGCTTTGGGATTTTGGTCGCCGTGGGGATTGCTATTTGGGTGCTGCACAGATTGCTGACGGAGTTTCGCGTTCAGCCCACGCAAAGATATTCGCCCAGGTCGTCGGGCGGCGGCGGTCTTGGAATCTGGGCGCTTGCGAAATTCCGCGTGAGAATTTCCTTGAGTGGCGGGCCCGGGCGGGCTTCACTTTCCGCCGGTGGAGAGGTGGCCGAGTGGCTGAAGGCGCTGGTTTGCTAAACCGGTATACGGGTTAAACCGTATCGGGGGTTCGAATCCCCCCTTCTCCGCCATTTTCATTTTGACGCGAATGCGTGCTGATGGGGCGGGAGTTCGTTGATTAGAAGACGAATTCAGCCGCGGGCGATGCCGGGTCGCATTCCGCCAGCGGTGCTTGAGGGCATTCCAACGCAAGTCCGCCCTCTAACGATTCCGCAGCTTGACCGCGCTGGCGAGTCCCCCCTTCAGCAGGCAAACGGTGTCAGCCCGCCATTTGCGCCAACCGGCGGTTGTGTTGCTGGATGACGGCCAAGGTCGAACGGTCGGTGTGCAACACGCCGTTGTGATCAACCGGCTCACGGAATATCACATTGCCCGCGCGGTGCTGGCGGAGGGCTTCCAGACTGCCTTCGCCTGACCACACCCAAAAATTCGCGGCCTGCAAGGATCCGCAGGCGTGGCAGGAATCGAGCACGCAACGAAAGATTCGTTGGTAGAAATCATCGCGCATCGCCGTGGGGCTGTCCGGCTCGGTGCTTTCATTGTCGCGATTGATGCCGAATTCTTCCATCGTCAGCGGC
>JADLHS010000033.1 GCA_020848635.1 Limisphaerales bacterium | reverse complement strand
GGGGAACCGGCTGCAGCTCCATACGCTCCTCGCCTTCATATCGGTGGTCGGCGGGCTGATGATGTTTGGCCCGCCCGGGCTCATTCTCGGTCCCGTTGCCCTCACGGTTACCACCGTGCTCCTGGACCTCTGGCGACAGCGAGCCGTGGCCCCGTCCGGTTGATGCCGCAGCGCCATTACGGCCGATCCTGACGGCGACCAACCAAGCTCAAGACGGCTTTGGCCACACGTGGAGCTCCGCCAAGAGCAGCGGCGGTTACGGTTTCCTGAAACTGGTTCGCGCCTTGAGCCAATCGAAGTCGGTTCCGGGTGTGGCTGGAATCTTGTTGCCGCGCACCACGTTCTTGTGGGGAGGTTGTACTGTCTGCGCGACCACCCAACGATGCGATTCCATATGACCATCGGCGAACGCGAGGTTGCCCGCGCCATTGTGATAGGAGCCGGGCAAGTTGCCCCAGGCAGGTTCGTCCAAGCGGTTCACGAAAAAGCCATCGTTCAGAGTGTCACAATGCTCGTCGAGGAAAACGAAAATGCCAGAGGGATTCGGGATCTCCCCCGACTTGAAAAACTGCAAATAGTCGGGATTGAAACGGTTGGTAAGCTCGCCAGGATTGCCCACTTGGGCATTCATCGCCATGGTGCGGATACGCTGACCATTGAGGGCTGGCTCGCGATCGGAGGGACATTTGTAAATCAGCGTGGCCCGGTTGGCATAAGGCCCGAGTTTCGAATCGGTGAGATAGACCCGGT
Organism: Limisphaerales bacterium; assembly: GCA_020848635.1. GTDB lineage: Bacteria > Verrucomicrobiota > Verrucomicrobiia > Limisphaerales > JADLHS01 > JADLHS01. The sequence continues at coordinate 5,017 of JADLHS010000033.1, read as the reverse complement.
TGGTATTGTCATCGCCATCCACCCAATCCTGGACGTTGTTGGCCCAAGTCTGACGGCGGGCCAGCGTTTCGGGCACGCCATGGTTGTTGACGACCAGGCTCTCGTTGTCATCGGCATAGAGCTGCCAGGCCAGGGTGAGTTGCTTGAGGTTATTGGCGCAAGTGAGCGCCTCGGCCTTGGCTTTCGAACTGCCCAGAGCCGGCAACAGCAACGCCGCGAGGATCGCGATGACAGCGATGACCACGAGCAGTTCGATCAAGGTAAAGCCGCAACTTGGGCGCGCTTTCCCGGCGGGCTCCGTTCTTCCGTGAAATGGTGGTTTGATGGAATTCAAGGTTTCCTGTGGCTTTGGACATTACTCATCACGCGCAGACGGGCAAGCCTCGATTTGAAGAATGCCCGCGCCGGGTGCTGACCGGGTTCTCGGTGCGGTTCAACCAGCGAGGTGGCTCATTCCGTCTATCCTTTGCTCCAGGCTCACCGTTCATCCTTGCCCATCGCGGCATCCGCGCGAATTTGAGTTGATGTAGCCTCACCCCTCAGGTCCAAAAGGGTCAGTAGGGTTACACCCCATAGCGCCGGACCAGCCCGCGACCTACCGTGCTGCCTGTGTTAAAAATCATCAACCAAGAAAACGAAAGCCGAAGCATAATGAAAATAAAATCAACCTGTTCGCTCGCCCTCATGGTGGCGGCGGGCAGTCTGCTTGTTACCAGCGCTTCCCTGCGCGCCTCCGATACGGACGACCGCATCGAATCGTCCGCCAAGAAGTCCTATGTGTTCAAAACCTACCTCAAACATGATTCGATCAAGATCGAATCCAAGAATGGGGCCGTCCTCTTGACCGGAACCGTTGCTGAAGCATCCCAGAAATCATTGGCCGAGAACACCGTGGAGAGTCTGCCCGGGGTCAAAAGCGTGGACAATCAACTAACCGTCAAAGGCGAGAGCCCGGCGGAGCATTCGGACGGCTGGCTCGGAACGAAGGTGAAAACCGCGCTCTTGTTCCATCGCCATGTAAGCGCCACAGGAACGGACGTGTACGTGAAAGATGGGGTCGTCAGCCTGCGCGGTGAGGCTTCGAGTCAGGCCCAAAAGGAACTAACCACCGAATACGCCAAAGACATCGAAGGGGTCAAAGAGGTCAACAACGAGATGACGATTGCCAAGAACCCGGCCAAACCCGATGAAACGATCGGCGAAAAAATTGATGACGCCTCCATCACCGCCCAGGTCAAATCGTCCTTGCTCGCTCACCGCTCGACCAGTGCCCTGAAAACGAAAGTCGAGACGACGGATGGCGTGGTCACCATCGGCGGCATTGCCAAGAATGACGCCGAGAAAAGCCTCGTCACCAAGCTCGTCACCGACATCAACGGGGTGGCCAGTGTAATCAACAACATGACCATCGCCGTGCCGGTGGCCAAATACTGATCGAGCCGGTTGCTGTTGGCTGGTGCGCCATCGCACCAGCCCGCAGCGACCAAAATCAAACGAAAGGAAATTCTATGTTATACACGATTGCGGTCGTCCTGATCGTCCTCTGGCTGTTGGGGCTGGTAACCAGTTCCACGATGGGCGGATTTATTCACGTTCTGCTGGTGATTGCCATTGTCATGGTGCTCGTCAACCTCATTTCCGGTCGGAAGCGGCCGATTTAAGACACGGCGAACGGAAGCGGGAAAGCCCGTAATTCAATATGAACACCAAAACCATTGTCGCCGTAATTCTGGTTGCGCTCGGCATCGTGGTGCTCGCTTACTCGGGCATCACCTTCAAAACCCCGGGCAAGCCGGTCGAGTTTCTTGGCCTCCACATTGAGACCACCGACAGCCACTTCATCCCACCTGTCGTCGGCGTCCTCGCGCTGGTCGGCGGAATCTTATTGCTGGTGATAAACCCCAAGCGGGCCTGACGGACGGAAACCAATTCTTGGGGCGGTGGGCCCGTCGCTCTGACCGTCCTCAACAATAGGCTCCAAAAACTACATGAGTCCTGGTTTCAAGCCGCCCGCGGTGATTAGCGGAAATTTGAGAGACCCCCGACATCCGGCCATGCAACAACTCGAATCCATATGGCGGGCCATTCTCCGCGCGTTCACAAAGGTGGGGGCGTTTCCGCAGCTGATAGCGAATGCCGCCGATCAAAGACGGCGGCAGGCCATTCGGAACGAACTTGAAACCGAGCGCCTTGACCGGATCCGCAACCCGTCGAAGTATCGCGGGAAGTGACTTTAACCGGCGGCTCGGAAGCCAACCTCCGCTGGCAAAGGCTGCGAAGCGAGCAGGGCTGCAGCGCTGGAAGCCATCGCGTCCTCAAATTGCAGCCTCTCGAAAAGCTAAGAATACCATTGAGAACAATGGTGTTTAGAACGGTGGCAGATGACATGCGTAGTTGGCGGGCCAGAGAACGGAGTGACAGCACCGTGGGCGTCCACATTGCCAACTGACGTGGCCCGCCCGCGTTCGATCCCTGTATTCGGCCAGTCATGATCATCTCAAGAATCCGCTCCCTGCCAAGGATCGAGGCTCTCACGGGCCAGATCAGGCATCCGCTTGGTCACACCTATGGCTGTGCGGTGTGATAAAACGCCCGGTCGGGCGGGGCGTTCGTGTCATGGAAGCTGACAATGCCAAGCCCGTTGGCGAGGTTGGTGGCGATGGCGTTCCATACCCCAGTCACTTCCGGGGCACGCAACAGTCGGTAGCTCAGGCCTGGCGTCTGTTTGAAGCGGACAGCATAGCCACCGAGCCCGTCGGGAAAGATCCCTAATCCAAGTCCCGCGAACACATAAGCGGTACCGGAATCCGCAGCGTTGTTGTTGCTCTGATCGCCGTTGACACCCGTGGCGTCGCTGTCCTCCAAATACGCTCCCACTACGACTGTATCGCCAGAAATGGCAAGGCCGCCGCCGAACATGTCCCCGGCGATCAAGCCGGAAACTCCCCCGCCGGGGTTGGACGCCTTCAGATAGGCGTGCTGAATCCAATTCGTCCCGCCCCGTGCGAAGACGTAGGCGGCGCCAGCCCAAAATGCGTTGTTATTCCACGCGTTAGCGCCGTCGCTGCTTTCAGATTGAGCTCCGACCACAACCGTGTCACCGGAAATGCTGACGGGAAAGCCGAAGGCGTCCCATGCTTCCGCGTTGAAGGCTTTCAAATAGGCCTGCTGACTCCAGTTCGTGCCGTTGCGTGCGAAGACATACGCCGCTCCGGCGTGATGAGCACTGTTGTCAGCTTGGTCTCCGTTGACCTGGCGTGCCCTGCTGGACTCCGAGAGCGCCCCAGCAACCGCCGTGTCCCCGTCGACAGCCACCCCCTGCCCGAACCGGTCGTCCGCCTCCGCATTGGACGCCTTCAGGTACGCCTGCTGGCTCCAACTCGTGCCGTTGCGAACGAACACATACGCCGCGCCGGAATTGTAGGCACCCTCGTTGTTCTGATTCCCGTTCAGGCCCCGGGCGCTGCTGTCCTCGCTGCTCGCGCCGACCATAATGGTGTCGCCGGAGATAGCCACCGCTTCGCCGAATTCATCGCCGGCCCCGCAGTTGGAAGCCTTCAGATAGGTCTGCTGACTCCAACTGTTGCCGTTGCGAACGAAGATGTACACGGCGCCAGAATCAAAGGCGTCGCTGTCCTCGCGCCAGGCGCCGACGACGATGGAGTTCCCCGAGATCGCCACCGCAGTGCCGAATTCATCGCCGGCCTCGCCGTTGGAAGCCTTGAGGTAGTCCTGATGCGTCCAGTTCGTGCCCGTGCGGACGAAGACGTAAGCCGCCCCGGACTCATTCGCGTTGTCGTTTCCGCCGGACCCGTTCACGCCCCGGGCGTCGCTGTCCTCGTAAGGAGCGCCAATCACGATCGTGTCGCCAGAGATGGCGACGGCCAACCCAAAGTAATCATACTCCCCGGTATTGGAAGCCTTCAGGTAAGCCTGCTGCGTCCAGTTCGTGCCCGTACGGACGAAGACGTAGGCCGCCCCGGCCGCATTCGCGTTGTTGTCTCCGCCGGGCCCGTTCACGCCGGTCGCACTGCTGTCCTCCCCATATGCCCCGACCACCATCGTGTGGCCCGAGATAGCCACCTTGAGGCCGAAGTAATCCGACGGGTCGGTGTTGGAAGCCTTCAGGTAAGCCTGTGGAAACGGCGCAGCCCTCGCCACGTCGGCCAGCCAAAACGCGCAGATCAGCAAAAGGAACAACGGCCGAGGCACGAGAAGTCTGGGAAACCGGGGTGCGTTACCTGTTTTCATAGCGTTGCGGAGGATGAACCCATGTGTCTGTGAAACCGCCGAACCATAGGATAAACGAACGGTTCGCACATCCAACCCCTGCCAATTCGTGGGGAAGTGAATTCGCATAAGCGACTTATACGCTCAAACGCTGCCATGTCAACCCTCCCAAGAAACTGCCAAATCGCGGCGACCGGGCGCTTATCGCCGGTCATCAGTGACCGACCACGCCCAACCCACGGCCCCGCCTCGGGCGATTGGTTCAAGGCCCGGGATATGTCGCCCGAGGAACTGGCCGCGGCGGGCATCCCCACCACCGGCTCCAAGTGAGCCTCCACCCAAGCGGACATTTTCTTATTCGCCGCCAGTTTTAGGCAGCAATCCCAATTGTGAACATCGGGTGAGGTCTTTTAGGCTCCAAATAAAAATCAGCAAACACCTTTTGGGCTATCAATTTCCCTCGGCAAATTCATCAGAGTCGAACCCCCACCCCTGCGACTGCGCCCCCAACCCTATGCCACCTCCCCGGCGCGGCTTGTATGCTTTTTGTATGCTTTCTGAGCATCGGTTGGGGCAAGTCAGGGAAAGACACCAAGCGCCGGAAAGCGCACAAACTGGAAACGCATCAATTCACTAGCGCCTTGAATTTATTGACCGAAACCACCTATTTCCCTGCGGTTTTAGAATGGTGGTAGGTTCTGGATTCGAACCAGAGAAGGCGTAAGCCAGCAGATTTACAGTCTGCCCCCGTTGGCCACTTGGGTAACCTACCACGCAAGGGCCGCAG
>JADLHS010000032.1 GCA_020848635.1 Limisphaerales bacterium | reverse complement strand
TCGCGCCGGCGTGGGTGCCGCGCTCCTTCCTCCAGCCCGGTCTGCGAATCAAGCTCCACCCTGACGACACCTATGCCTACGGCCTGAACCGCGGCGGCATTGACGAACGCTGGTTCGCCTCCACCACGGTCACCGCCAACGAAGGCCGCGCGGCGGACGAAGGCTTGAACTATTGCGTCGTGGGCAGGGAACGTTTCACGCTCAAGCAGGCGGTGGACGATTGCGGGGCGGCCTTGGTCGGCAAGTCCATCTGGAAGAAATACGGCAAGTGGCCGGTTTACTCGAAGTTCTTCGACAACATGGGGCCAATTCCCCATCACATGCACCAGAGCGCCGCGCAAGCCAAGCTGGTGGGCCAGGAAGGTAAGCCCGAGAGCTATTACTTCCCGCCGCAGCACAACAACGTGGGGAACAATTTCCCGTACACGTTCATGGGCTTCGAGCCGGGCACAACCAAGGCGCAGGTCCGCCGCTGTCTCGAAAACTGGAACAAGGGCGACAACGGCATTCTTGATCTCTCGAAAGCTTATCGCCTCAAGGTCGGCTCCGGCTGGCTTATTGACCCGTGCATCCTGCACGCGCCCGGCAGCCTCTGCACCTACGAGCCGCAATGGGGCAGCGACGTCTTCGGCATGTATCAAAATCTCGTCGAAGGCCGTGAAGTCCCGTGGAGTCTGCTCGTGAAAGACATGCCCAAGAACAAGCATAAGGACCTCGACTTCATCGTGGATCAACTGGACTGGGACAAAAACGTGGATCCAAAATTCAAGGACCACCATTACCTCGAGCCCGTTCCCGTTGCCGACACCCGCAAGGAAGGTTTCGTGGACCGTTGGATCGTCTATGGCAAGGTGGACGGCGAACAGCTGTTCACGGCGAAGGAACTCACCGTGGATCCGGGAACGAAGGCGACCATCAGCGACAATGGCGCCTACGGTCTGATCTGCGTGCAAGGCAGCGGGAAGATCAACGGCCAGCCGTTGGTGAGTCCAAAGCTGATTCGCTTCCATGAATTGACCGAGGACGAATACTTCTGCACGGAAGACGGGGCCAAGGCGGGCGTGACCTTCGAGAACACCAGCGAGACCGAACCGCTCGTTTGCCTTCGCTATTTCGGCCCCGAAGTGAACCCCGACGCACCGGCGATGGGCGCATACCGGAAGAACAAGTTCGCCTGAGGGGGGCGGGTTGGTGACGGTAATACCCGCGCCAGAAGGGGCTTTTCTGAATCCGGTCCAATAGCCTAACGACTCCCGGATTCTCGAAGCGTGAGTCAAATCAGAGGTTGATGGTGTCAATCATACTGGCCAGGCAACGTCCTGACGCCCGTCGCATTGGTCTGCGGCCCCTTTTGATACTGCCACCAGGACTGGGAATTCCCATGGGGGCTGCTCGGAACAGTTCAGTCCAATCCAGGACCTGGCCCAACCCACCCAAGACCTCGACTTAACCGGCCGAGATTCGTCATTGGGTGGCGACGCCATCCTTGGTTGAATTTGCATCAGATTCGCGGGATCGAGTTCAAAAATACCGGGTTCAGCCGATGCGCAAAAGAATTGGGGGGACTACGAAAGAAATCATCTTGGCCCCGGCCCGTCAAACTGGCTGCCTTCGATTCACCTGGTCACATTCTTCATCCAGGCTGCGGCGCTTGAATCGCCCCTTGAATTTGTAATTGCCCCGCCCCCGGCTTTGCCCTAGTTCTCATACGCGGTTAAACCGCAAAGAAAGGCTACAATGATATGACTCCACTCCTAATCATTCTGATTGTGCTCGTCGGCATCGTGGTTCTCGCCGCGCTGATCATCGCGGGCATGTACAACAAGCTCGTTGCGCTGCGGAACCGGTTCAAGAACGCCTGGGCGCAGATTGATGTGCAACTCAAGCGTCGCTACGACTTGATTCCGAACCTCGTCGAGACGACCAAGGGGTATCTCAAACACGAACGCGGCACGCTCGAGGCCGTCATCGCGGCGCGCAACTCCGCCGCCACCGCCAATACGCGGGTGGCCGCCAATCCCGGCGATCCCGAGGCCATGAAATCATTGACGAGCGCCGAAGGTTCGCTCAGCGGCGCCCTTGGCCGCCTCTTCGCGCTCACGGAGGCCTATCCCGACCTCAAGGCGAACACATCCATGAATCAACTCATGGAAGAATTGACCTCCACGGAAAACAAAGTGTCCTTCGCGCGACAGGCCTACAACGACAGCGTTATGAGCTACAACACCGGACGGGAGACATTTCCGAGCAATATCATCGCCGGCATGTTCAACTTCGGCCCCGCCGAGCTTTTCGCCGTGGAAAAACCGCAGGAACGTGAAGCGGTCAAAGTGTCATTTTCCTGAGACTGCGATCAACCGCCTGTTTCACCCGGGTATTGATCACGGTCCGCCAACGGCAACGGTTTTCAAGGGTTTCGACCGTTGACGCGGCACGGCAATGATCGCCAAGCATTACTAAGGATGGACTTCTTCGCGCGCCAGGACCAGGCCCGTCGCAACACCAAGTTGCTGGTGGTTTACTTTGTCCTCGCCGTAGGGCTCATCATCGCGTCGGTTTACTTCGCGTCCTTGCTGATTTTTCAACGTGCCACCACCAGCCGCTACCGGGGTGAGTCGCCGGCCTTCGCACTTTGGAATCCCAAGCTTTTCCTGATCGCAGCGGGTGGCACGTTGGCCGTCATCACTTGCGGCAGCCTGTTCAAGACCGCACAGCTTTCCAGCGGGGGCAGTGCGGTCGCCGAGTCATTGAGGGGCCGCTTGGTGGATTCCAATACCAACGATCGCGACGAGCGCAAACTCCTGAACGTCGTCGAAGAGATGGCCATCGCCTCCGGCGTCCCCACCCCACAGGTTTATGTGTTGGATCACGAGCAGGGCATCAACGCCTTCGCCGCCGGCCACACTCCCAACGACGCCGCCATCGGTGTCACGCGCGGCTGCATCGCCACGCTCAAACGCGATGAATTGCAGGGCGTCATCGGCCACGAGTTCAGTCACATCCTGAACGGCGACATGCGGCTTAATCTCCGCCTCATGGGAATTATTTTTGGCATCGTATGCCTGGCCGTTCTTGGCCGGGTGCTGTTGCACACCCGGAGCGGGAACAGCAAGGAGAGAAACCCCCTGCCCTTGCTCGGCTTGGTATTGTTGATTCTCGGTTGGGTCGGCGTGTTTTTCGCCCAACTCATCCAGGCCGCCGTCAGCCGTCAGCGCGAATTCCTCGCCGACGCGTCAGCCGTGCAGTTCACCCGCAATCCCGCCGGACTCTCGGGCGCCCTGCAAAAGATCGGGGCCGTTCACGAAGGTTCTCGCCTGGAAACGGAACACGCCCAGGAAGCCAGCCACATGTTTTTTGGCAACGCCCTGAAGAGCTCGGTTTTCAGCGCCTTTGCCACCCATCCACCGCTGGAAGAACGCATCCGCGCGATAGATCCTGGTTGGGATGGAACATTTCCCAACCCGACGATTGACGACGCCGAAGGTTTGGAAACCATCCTCGGCAAGCAGGCCAAACCTCACCCCGCCTTTCTGCCCATTATTCCCGGTTTGCCTGTCGGGGCCAGCGGTCTAGCCACCGCCGCCACCGCCATCCAAGTTGGGAGTGTTCTGCCCCAACTCGGCCAACCCACGTCACTCCACCTCCGCTACGCCGTCGAACTGCGCGAATCGCTTCCAGAAAGTGTGCGCGCCGCCGCACGCGACCCCCAACGGGCCACCGCCCTGCTCTACGCGTTGCTCTTGAGCGAGGACGCAGCCACCCGCGCCACCCAACTCGCGGAACTCGCGCCCCGCACCACGCCGGCGATTCACGACCAGACCGTGGCGCTTTGGCCGGAAGTTTTGCCACTTGCTCAACGCGCCCGATTGCCAGTGGTGAATCTCGCGCTGCCCGCATTGCGTCAGATGCGGGCTGATGAATTCCAGAAGTTCAGCGCCACCCTGGCCTGGCTCATCGAGAGCGACGAACAGATCGTCCTCTTTGAATACGTGCTCCAGAAAATCATCCAGCGGCAGATCGTGCCCCACTTCACCCGCGCGCGGCCGGCCGCAACCCAGTTTTATACCCTCAAACCACTTGCGCCTGATTGCGCCGTGCTGCTTTCCGCTCTGGCGCACACCGGCCAGACCGAACCGGCGGAGATTTTCAAAGCGTTTCAAAACGGTGTGCCCTACGTTCGCGCCACCGGCATGACGCTCACGCTCTTGTCGCGTGACGCATGCGGCCTGGCTGAAATAGGATCCGCCCTCGACCGCCTCGCGCAAGCAGTCCCGCAGATCAAAAAGAACCTGCTGGAAGCCTGCGCCCGCGTCGTCGGAGCGGATGGCGTGATTCAGGAAAGCGAAGCGGAGTTGCTCCGCGGCATCGCCGAAACCCTCGACTGCCCCATACCGCCATTCCTGACGCCGACGTAGAAGCGACCCGGTGTCGAGCCGCCGTGTGGCATGACAGGAGAGGTAGCGTGCAAATTTACATCACCCTGCCGCCGCGCTGACACGCCTTAAGCATCATTGACTGCTGCCATGCTCTCCGACGGAACGACCGGAATCGCTGAAGCGAATTACTTTTTCTCCAACTCGGCGAACAAGCTGTCGAGGCTGTTTAGTGGCGAGTTCTTTGTCGGATTCAGGAAGTGGCGCAAATATTCGATCCCTTCGGCGATGTTGCGCACGGATTTGGGCAGCATCGCCCCGCTGGCATTGGCGTGCCCGCCGCCTTGAAGTTTCTCCGCCACCTTGATCGCCTCACCGTTCCGGCTGCGCAGGCTGGCGATGACGACGCCGTTGGGCCGCCGGATCATCGTCACCAAAACGGGGTAGCGCGTGGCCTGGCGTTCGAGAAGCTGATGCACGATCTGGTTGTTGTTGCCGATGACGGTGTCCACGTAGCCCACGGTCGGACTCAGTTCGCTGACATTGCTTTTGCTCCATTCGTAACCCAGCGGATCTTCGATGCGACGCTTGGCGGCCATGACCTCGAGCAACGGATGGTCCAGCAGCTTTTCGATCTCGCCCTTGAGCAGGGTGTGCAGGTTCCAAAAACCGTAAATCTTCACCAGGCTCGCATAGTCGCCGGCCAGGACGAAATCGGGATCGTCTTCCAGGAACAGGTCGGAGACATTGTTGAGGTGAACGAGGCGATCGAGGGCGGGCGAGCTCAGGCCGTTTTCACGGCAGAGTTCGTAGCATAACAAGCCGGCGGACTTGTTGACGTCGTGAATGAGGTTGCTCTGCGTCGGCACGACCTCGGTGAGGTGATGGTCCACGATCAACCAGTTGGCCTTGTCCAGCCGCGCCTCAAAGGTGAGGTCTGTGACCCAGGCTGACTTCTCGCGCGGCTCGCGATTTTTCCAAAAATTGTAGTGATACGCTTCGAGCGGAACGGTCTTGCCAAACAATTTCCGGGCGAGCCGTTGCAACAGCACACCCGCGACCAATCCGTCGAGGTCGCTTTCGTGGGTGATGATCACATCCGGATGAGGCAGCGCAGTCATGGAGGCGGAAGCTAGTGCAAACCGGTGAACGTGGCGAGCGGGAATGTGAAAAGTCAGCCCCCTAGTATTACTCTGTTAAGTGCTATCAACGCAAATTCCTTCAAAGTTGTTTCCGCAGCAATAACAAAAGCCGGTTGATCTCACCAGCCACGGGCGAATCGCTTTCAACACAGCCTCCCACGTCAC
>JADLHS010000031.1 GCA_020848635.1 Limisphaerales bacterium | reverse complement strand
CGTCCCGCGCCATGCAGCTCAAACTCATCAGCCTGCTCGGCTTGGTGGTGTTCGTCGGCGTGGCCTGGACGATCTCGTCGCACCGCAGACTGTTTCCCTGGCGCACTGTGCTGTGGGGGCTCGCGCTGCAGTTCATCTTCGCCGCGCTCATTCTCAAAACCCAGTTCGGGCATGATGTTTTCGCTTTCACCGGTCGGGCCATCAACAAGCTCATCATGTTTTCCACCGAAGGCAGCCAGTTTGTGTTTGGGCCTTTGGCCGTGGACGACTTGATGCAAAAGGCGTTTCCCGGCCGCTCGCTGGTGTTTGGCATCCTGGTCACCGGCACCATCATCCTCGTCGCGGCGCTGTCCTCGTTGTTTTATCATTGGGGCATTCTGCAGAAGATCGTTCACGGGGTTGCGTGGGTGATGCGCAAGGTCATGCGGACGAGCGGCAGTGAGACGCTCGCCGCTGCCGCGAATATTTTCATGGGCCAGACCGAAGCCCCGCTGGTCATCAAGCCGTACGTCGCCCGCATGACACGGAGCGAACTGCTGTGTCTGATGACGGGCGGCATGGCTACCATCGCCGGCGGCGTGGCGGCGGTTTACGTCAAGCTGGGCATGGACGCAGGCCACCCGGAAATCGCCGGTCATCTGCTCACCGCTTCCGTTTTGAGCGCGCCGGCCGCGTTGCTGATTTCCAAAGTTATGCTGCCGGAAACGGAGATCAGCGAAACCGCCGCCAGCTCGCCTGCCGACGTCCCGCGCACCACGGTCAACAGCATTGACGCGCTTTGCCGCGGGGCGAGCGATGGTATGACGCTGGCGATCAATGTCATCGCCATGCTCATCGCATTCATCGCGGTCGTAGCGCTGGCGAATTATTTGTTCACCTATCCGCAGACCAAGCTGGGCGTCGCCTCACCCGTCACCCTGCAAATGCTGTTCGGCTGGGTAAACGCGCCGTTTGCCTGGCTCATGGGCGTGCCGGCGCACGATTGCCGGACGATTGGCGCGATCCTCGGCGAGCGCATTGTCCTCAACGAATTCATCGGCTACCTCTCGCTGACGAATCCAAAGACCGTGGTGGACGAACGCAGCTTTGTGCTGGCGACCTATGCGCTGTGCGGCTTCGCCAATTTTTCCAGCATCGCCATCCAGGTGGGCGGCATCGGCACGCTCGCCCCCGAACGCCGTGGCGACATGGCCAAACTCGGCGTGCGCGCCATGATCGGTGGCCTGCTGGCCAGCTACATCACTGCCACGATCGCGGGGATTTTAATTTGAGCGTGGTTTCTGGAGCGCGGGTCTGTAATCCGCAGTAGGTGGGGCGAGGCTGCTGACGAGCCGGGCCGGATTTGTTGACGGCGGCTCGCGAGGACGCTCACCCCACCGGTTGGCAACGTGCTGTGACTCACAGGGCCGAGTTCGTTTGGTGTTTCGCGGTTTCCGTTTTGTTTTCAGATTGAGCATAACCGGTTCTGGCGCTACAACTCCGCCATGCTCAAGACTGGCATTCTGAACCCCCGGCTACTCGCGCTCCTGGCGCATGTGCGCCACACCAATACCCTCGTTATCGCCGACCGCGGCTTTCCCTTCTGGCCGCAGATCGAGACGGTGGACCTCTCGATCGTGGACGACCTGCCCACCGTGCTCCAAGTGCTGGCCGCCGTGCGCGGGAGTTGTGTCATTGGCAAGGCGTGGATGGCCAAGGAATTCCTCCGCGTGAACGATCGGCGGACGCAGACGCGCTTCGTGGCCGCGCTGAAGGGTGCATCGGTCAAGTTCGAGCCGCATGTGGATTTCAAGAAGCGCGTGCCCAGCGCCATTGGGCTGATCCGCACGGGTGACACGACGCAGTATGCGAATATGATTCTGGAATCGGCTTAACCTTCATTCCGTGGAAGCCGACGTGAGGAGGCTCGAATGTTGTGCAGAAAACTTTTCCGGAGGTTTGAGCCTCCTTACCTCGGCTCTTACCGCAAGAATTCCACCTTCGCGCTGAGTTCGGGCGTCAGGAATTTATCCGGGTTGAGAATCTGCACCTTGATTTGCAGCGTGCCTTTCGCCCGGTTGGCTTCGGGCGCAATCTCCGCTACGTAGCCTTCATAGGTCTTGTCGAGATAGGCTTCCGGGCTGACGCGGCATTTCTGGTTCAGCGAAATCTTCGAGAGGTCGGCCTCGTTCAAATCAATTTCCACCTGCAAATCCTTGGTATCGGCCACGGCGATCAGCGCGGTGCTCGGCCCGCGTCCGCCGCCGAAACTTTGCGGCACCACCAGTTCGTTCGGGTCCACGAGCTTTTCCAGCACGACACCGTTGATGGGTGAACGGATGATACACCAGTCAACATAGGTCTGCGCCAGAGCGTGCGCGCCTTCCACTTCCTTGAGCACGGCCCGGGTGGCCTCCAGTCCGAGACGGGCGTTATCCATAGCTTCTTTGGAGGCGATGTCCGTCTTGGCCAACTGGCTGACGCGCTCCGAATCCAGTTCGGCCTTGGCCACATTGACTTTGGCATTGGCCACGGCGCCGTCCGCCTGCATCAGCCGTGCTTGGTATTCGGTGTCGTCGAGCAGCACCACCACCTGCCCATTCGTCACGGCGTCGCCTTTCTTGACGCCGATCCATTTCACGACGCCCATGAAGCGCGGGCTGATTTCAATGCGCTCGCGGTTAATGATGTAGCCGCTGACGGTCAGCACCACATTGCCCGCCGTGGGCTCCCGCCCGGTATTCGTCGCGGAGGAAGCTGGGGCAGCACCCGCCGCCGGCCCCGCCGTTGCCGGCGACTTGGACGAGCCAACCGCCGTGTTCGCATCCGGTTTTAGCCGGCGGACATCGTCTCCGGCCTTGGGGCGTGCGAGATAGACCGCGCCCAGCGTGGCCACAATGACGACGATAAAAATGATCCACAGCGTCCCAGTCGGGCGCTGCTTGTGCGCGCGGTCAATCTGCAAGGCACTCAACTTTTCCGCATTCATGGTGTTGGCGTGTGAAACCGAGGGCGCAAGTTAGCAGAGCCGCGCCGGAGCGCCAGCAAAGTAGCGGAGCTATTTCCGTCCGCCTACCTTGGATCGCGGCGCGGCTGCGGGGCGCGAAGTTTTCGGTACAGCCAGGCTTCGAGCGGCCGGAGCGGTCCAAGCCATTTGTAAAGGCGGCTGTAGATTAACCGCACCCGCACCACCGAGAGAAACATCGTGAGCGACGACCGGAATAACGACGCGGACACCTTGGAGCCAACCTTGTCCGTCCACTCGGTCGGCACTTCCAAAATACGGAAGCCGGCACGCTTGAGGGAAACGAGCAGGTTCACGTCGAAGGCGAGATCGGCAATTTGCAGCGTCGGGTGAATCTTTTCCACCGCCGCGCGCCGCATTACCTTGCAGGGGCATTGGGTGTCCTGGATGTGCATCCAAAAAAGCCCTTCGACGACAATGTGAAAGCAGCGACTCGTGAACCGGCGTAGCCACGGTTGGGCCTGGTGCAGCACCGCACCGGGCAGCCAGCGCGAACCGATGATGCAGTCGGCCTCCCGCAACCGTTTCACCAGCGCGTGGAATGCCTGTGGTGGCGAGGCCCCGTCGGCGTCCACGTAGCCGATGACCTCGGCCTGCGAGGCGAGCTTGAGCCCTTCGATGAGCGCGCCACCTTTGCCGATGGGCGCCGGAAAATCCAGCAGACCGATGGCGGAAAACTCTTTGGCCACCCGCTCGACGACACCGCGGGTGTTGTCACGACACCCGTTGAGAACGACGACGAGTTGGAATTGGCCGGGATAGTGGTCGCGGAAATAGACGCCAAACTCGCGCAACACCGGTTCGATGCGCGCTTCTTCATTGTACGCCGGGATGAGCAGCAACAGGCTGGGCTCGGTCACGCGCTATCAATTAACAGAGAATCGCGGAAAAGCAATCGTGGCCAACGAACCGGAAGTGCCGACGCACCCTCAATTCCACAGGGAACGCAGTCTTTTCAGCGTCTGCATCAAGGACCGCGCGGAAGCCTCGGTGACGGGATTGGTGGGGGGCTTTTGCGGGGACTTCTCGGCTGGAGGTTTCGAACGGCGACGGGGGTAGGAATTGGGTGTCGGATCATCAGCCGGGAAGCGAATCCGCGCTACCACTTTGTCCACCGGATCGGTTTTGAGCAGGTAATCCGATGCACCCTCACTCAGGGCCTGTTCCCGCCATTCCTGATCATAGCATGTCGTGTACATCAGTACGCGCGTCGAACGGGCGAGTGATTTGATCGGGCGCACCGCGTCCAAGCCATTGCGATCGCCCAGCTGAACATCCAGCAGGATGACATCCGGCCCGGGTTTACTGGCGAGCGCGCTCAACAGCGCGTCCGGCGAGGAGAACTGGCGGGCGCATTGGATGCCGTCCCGGCGGCTGAGCAGCTCGGCGACCAGCGTGCGGAAGCGGTCATTGTCGTCCACCAGCCAGACGCTCACGTTCGGCAATAAGGCTTGGCTCGTTCGCAAGTCACTTTTAATCGTCGCCCTTGCGGTCGGGGTGTTCGGTCCTGAATTTTCCGTCATATTCTAACTGGGTTTCAATTAAGCTATACCGATGCCAAAACGTGCCGTGCTCATGGCAGCATCGGTCGCCAACCATAATAACCGCCCGTGGTGTCACTTCGATTTCGAGGAAGTGACAAAGGGGCGACAAATGCAAAGCGGGCGGGTGCGTAGCTTGATCAATGGTGCATTCTGTTCAGCCTGCAAGAAACCAGCCACCGGGCGGTGGCTCACTGAATTTGGGTCTCGCGGTGTATTTTGAATTTCTCAATCCGTTTCCGCAACGTCGCCCGGGTGATGCCCAGCAACTTCGCGGCGTGAACCTGGTTATTGTCCGTCTCTTTGAGCGCCTGAATAACCAACTCGCGTTCGACGGCGGGGAGAACCTTCAACTTCGGATCCCGGCGGGCGATCTGGAACAACTGCCGTGCCAAAGTCGCCGCGTCCGACGCACCGCCTTCGGTAGGCACGGTTGAAACGGAACTGGCCGCGCCACCTAGACCGGTGATCTCGCCCGGCAGATCGGCGGGCAGAATCGCCTCGCTCTTGGCGATGACGTGCGCCCGGCGGATGACGTTTTCCAGTTCGCGCACGGTGCCTGGCCAGTGATACTTCTCCAGCGCCTTCACGGCGGCCGCCGCGATGCCCTTGGGCGCCCGCGACTGATCCCGCGCGATGGTCTTGAGAAAATAATTCACGAGCAACGGAATGTCCTCGCGCCGGTCGCGCAATGGTGGGATATGAATCCGCACGACGTTGAGCCGGTAGAACAAATCTTCGCGGAATTGCCGCGCGGCGACCGCCTGTTCCAGCGGCTTGTTCGTCGCGGCGACGACCCGGACGTCCACCTTGATCAACTGATTCCCCCCGACGCGTTCAAACGTGCCGCTCTGCAGCACGCGCAAAATTTTTGTCTGCGTGGGCGGGGTCATGTCGCCAATTTCATCGAGAAAGATGGTGCCCTTGTGGCATTGCTCAAACTTGCCGATGCGTTGCACGGTCGCGCCGGTAAACGCGCCCCGTTCGTGCCCGAAGAGTTCGCTTTCGAGCAATTGCTCCGGAATCGCGGCACAGTTCACAGCCAGAAACGGCTGGGCGGCCCGGTGGCTGTGATGATAGATCGCGCGCGCCACCAGTTCCTTCCCCGTGCCGCTTTCGCCGGTGACCAGCGTCGTGGCATCCGAGGCGGCGACCTGCCCGAGGAGCTTGAAGACCTGTTGCATCGCCTCGCTCCGGCCGACGATCCCCAGTTCGTAATCCTCCGATTCGAGCAGCGGCTGATACGACACGACCTGTTTCATGTCGCGCGCGGCCTTCAACGCATTGGTGACGATTTCCTTGAGCTTTGGCACGTCGAACGGTTTGAGCAAATAATCGTACGCGCCCAGCTTCATCGCCTCAATGGCCGTCGCGGTCGTGCCATAGGCCGTCATCAGGATTACGAGCAGCTTGGTGTCCAACTGGCGGATACGGCGGAGCGTTTCAAGGCCGTTTATGCCGCCCATGCGGATGTCCATGAGGACGAGGTCGGGCTTTAGCTTGGGGATTAAGGCTAGCCCCTCCTCCCCGCTCGATGCCGTGGAAAGCTCGACCTCGGGCGAGTCGAAAATCCGGCGGAACGAGTATTGCACGTCCGCTTCGTCATCAATCAACAGCAGTTTGCTCATGGAGTTTTCCAATCCGTCACGGCGCAGTCTAACACAACCATTCCGAGGCAACAGGGAATTTTGTGGGTGGGGATAAGGGTGGCGCATCCGCGTATTGGCTCCGATGGGAAGGCCAAGCGGAAGCGGAACGCCGCGTTTACACAGCAGCGACCATCGCCTCGCCCGCTGCTGCCGCCTGAAGGCGGCGTTCGTGGACAGGGTGCGGATTTGTTCTGATGAAGGCAGCAGCGCGTCCAAACCCGCGATTAGCTCTACCAATCCGTCGGCTGGTAATCCTTGAGGAACTTGCCCCAGATGTGCTCGCCGGTGTTGATTCCGGAGATGATGGGATCCACGATGCGCGCCGCGCCGTCCACGATGTCCAGCGGCGGATGGAAGCGATGCTCCCGGACCTTGCGCGCCGCGATCGTCACCGGGTCCTCGTCCGTCACCCACCCGGTGTCCACGCTGTTCATGTGGATGCCGTCCGCGTGATAATCCGCCGCCGAGGTGCGGGTCATCATGTTGAGCGCGGCCTTGGCCATGTTCGTGTGCGGATGGCGCGTCGTCTTGAACTTGCGGTAGAATTGACCCTCGACGGCGGAGACATTGACGATGTGTTTGTCGCGTTCCGGCGTACGCAACAGCAGCGGCTTCAGGCGGGCATTCAGGATAAATGGTGCGATGGCGTTCACGAGCTGCACTTCCAGCAGCTCCACGGCTGGCACTTCCGCCAGCATCAAGCGCCACGAGTTGCGCTCGCGCAAGTCCACCTGCTGCAAATCTTGGTCGAGTTGACCGGCAGGAAACAATGCCTGCTGCGCCGCGAGTTCATCCGGCAACAGCGGCACTTGCGACAATTCCGCCGCGTGCGTCAGTCCGGCCAGCGCAGTGTAGCCGCCGACGTGAGGAGGCGGACTTGAGTGTGGCAAGTCCACCGCCTCGTTACCTCGGCGGCTGCCAGCTTCCGGCAGCATGTGGTACCCGCGCAAGCCTTCGTACGCGCCGAGTACTTTGCGCACGTTCTCCGGCATCTCATTCACCGACGCCGTTTCGCCTTCCATCATGTGCTGATAAAAATCTGGCGGTCGCCGTACCGTCTGGCACGCGTTGTTGATGATGAAATCCAGCCGCGATCGCGTCGCCAGCAAGTGCCGGCAAAACGCCTCTACACTCGGCGTGTGCCGCAAATCCAACCCAAAGATTTCCAACCGATGCCCCCACTCCGCGAAGTCCGGCTCGGCGGCATAGCGCAATGCGGAATCGCGCGGAAAGCGTGTGCTGACGATGAGCTGCGCGCCGGCGCGCAACAGCTTGATGCCGGCCTGATAGCCAATCTTGACCCGCCCACCGGTCAGCAGCGCCACGCGGCCGCGCAAATCCGCCAGTTCGGTGCGTTTGCGGAAATTCAACTCCGCGCACGCCGGGCAAAGCTGGTCATAGAAATGGTGAAGCGTCGTGTAATCGTGTTTGCAGATGTAACAGTTCTGCGGCTCAACGACCTCGCGGAATTCAGGGTTGTCCTTGACCTCCTGCTGCTCGAAATCAATTGGCGGAAGCACGTTCGGCGTCGTGAACACCGGATTTTGCCGCAACTTCCGGATACCGGTCTGGTTAAGCTTGCTCTGGTCGCGTTGGAGTTTATCGGCCTTGCGCTGACGCACTTTAGCCTTCACCAGGCGTCGGCGTTCACTCACATCCGGAGCATAAATATTCCCCGCGGCCCGGAGCAGACGCGTACGTTCCTCGACGGACAACCCGGCCAGCAACGCGCGGTTGCTGGCGACTTGTTCCAGCAAATCAACGGCGGCTCGCATGCGCTCGGTCAGCGCGGCCGCTTTCATTTGGAGTTCGCCAGCGTTTGATGGCCCGAGCGCAGCATCCGTTCCGTGACTTCCCAGTTAAGGCAGGCGTCGGTGATGGAAACGCCATATTTCAATTCGCTGGCCGGACGGGGAAACGCCTGGTTGCCTTCGTGCAGATGGCTTTCCACCATCATGCCGATAACGGAGCGCGTGCCGCCGGCGCGTTGCTCGATAACACTGCGCCAGACGTCCTCCTGGCGCGCGTGCTGTTTCTCGGAGTTGGCGTGGCTGCAATCCACCATCATCACGGGGGGCAGGTTGGATTTCTTGAGCGTGGCTTCCGCGTCGCGGATGCTGTCGGCGTCGTAGTTGGTGCGGGCGCGACCGCCGCGCAGGACGACGTGGCCGTCCACGTTGCCGCTGGTGCGGACGATGCTCGTGGCGCCATCGGCGTCAATGCCCAGAAAACTGTGCGGCGTCCGCGCGGCGCCCATGGCATCAATGGCGATCTGCAGGCTGCCATCGGTCGCATTCTTGAAGCCCACCGGCATCGAAAGGCCGCTGGCCATTTCACGGTGCGTTTGCGACTCGGTTGTGCGCGCGCCGATGGCGGCCCAAGTTATGAGGTCGGCGATGTATTGCGGAACGATGGGATCAAGAAATTCCGTCGCCGCCGGCAGGCCCAGACTGGTGATCTGAACCAGCATGCGCCGCGCGATCTTTAACCCGGCCTCAATGTCCTGCGTGCCGTCTAGATGCGGGTCGTTGATCAATCCTTTCCAGCCAATGGTCGTCCGCGGCTTTTCGAAATAGACGCGCATTACGATTTCCAGGCGGTCGGCCAATTCTTGGCGCAACCGGTTGAGCCGACCGGCATATTCCAATGCACCGCGCTCGTCGTGGATCGAACAGGGCCCGACCACCACGAGCAGCCGGGGATCCGCCTGCCGCAGGATGCGGGTAATGCGCTCGCGACTTTGGACGACGGTGGCAATGGATTCGGGCAGGGCCGGAAACAAATCCTTCACCGTGCGCGGTGAGGAAAGCCGGACAATCTCGCGAACATGCAGATCTTGCGTCTTGAACATCGCGGCCAGTATAGCAACGAAGCCCCCGGGCAAAAGAATTTTAAGCGGGGTCACGGCTCCAAGACCGCATGGAGCCAACGGGGCACGTCGCAGACGCGCAGGTGACAATCGCCCGGCGGTTCTACGCCGGGCGGCTCGGAAAGCCACCCCATTCCCAAAGCGACGGCGGATCGTTCGCCGCGGCAGCAAGCGTCGTGATAATCGCGCCGCTCAGCCGCAGTTCAACCGCCCATGAACTGCCGGGAAGCAACCGGCAGCGAAAACCGACCCGGGCGCATCTTATGCAGGCCGCCGCGTCATTTCAAATTCGCCCACTTCACATTACGCATATCACCGGTTTCATCGTAGCTCAGGTGCATGCCAAAAACCGCGCCCAGACTCTGCACGGAATGGCCATTGCCCCCGCGCTTCACGTAGTCGCGCAGAATCGGCCGGTAGTCCGGATGGGCGCAGTTCTCAATGATGAGCTTGGCGCGCGCGGACGGCGACTTGCCGCGCAGGTCAGCGACGCCTTGTTCGGTGACGACCACACAAACCGAGTGTTCGCTGCTATCCAGGTGGCTGACCATCGGCACAATCGTGCTGATCTTGCCGCCCTTGGCCGTGGACGGGCAGATGAACATGGAGAGAAACGCCGCCCGCGCAAAGTCCGCCGAGCCGCCGATGCCATTCATCATGTGCTTGCCCAGGACGTGCGTGCTGTTGACGTTGCCGCTCAGGTCCACTTCAATCGCGGTGTTGATCGAGATCGTGCCGATGCGGCGAATAATCTCCGGGTTGTTGGTGATTTCCTGCGGCCGCAACAGGAGCCGGGGCCGGAAAAATTCCCAATCCGCGTAGATGCTTTCGAGCGTCGGCGCCGGCACTGTCAGCGAACAACCGCTGGCAAAAGTGACTCGCTCCTTGCGCATCAAGGCGATCACCGCGTCTTGGATGACCTCGGTGTACATCTGAAAGTTCGGGATCTCCGGATGGTCGGCCATCGCCATGAGTACGGCGTTGGCAGTGTCGCCCACGCCGGATTGCACCGGCAGAAAACTCTTGGGGATCAACCCGCGGTTGATTTCAGCGGCGAAGAATTCCGCCACATGAGCGCCGATCTGCGCGGTTACGGGGCTCACGTCCGCGAAAACACCGGTTTCGTCCGGAAGATTGGTTTCCACCACCCCCAGTATTCGGGCGGGGTCAATCTGGATGACCGGCTGGCCGATTCGATCCGAAGGTTTGAACACGGGCACGTCGCTCCGCTGCGGCGGATCATCGGGTTCATAAACGTCGTGCAAACCGCGCAAAATCGGCGGATGATAGCGGTTCAACTCGATGATCACCTTGTCCGCCAGCCGGGCAAACGTCGGCGAGGCCCCGACCGAGGAGGTGAGCACAATCTCGCCGTACTTCGTCACCTCGCTGGCCTCGATGAGCGCCAGGTGAAGATGCCCGAGGAAGCCATAGCGCACATCCTGCGGCAGCCGTGAAAGGTGCATGTCGAAAAACTGCGTCTCGCCGGCGTTGATGCTCTTGCGCAGGTCGGGATCGGATTGGTACGGCGTACGAAACCCAAGCGCCTTGGCCCGCGCCAGCGCCCCGTCGAGCGAGGGACCCGTGGACGCGCCCGAAATGAGATTGATTTTGAACGGCCGGCCGGCGGCGTGTTCAACGACGGCGCGGGCGGCAATCGTGCCGGGCACCGCTTTGGGCGCGCCGGCGGCAGTGAAGCCGCTAACGGCAATCGTTTCCCCGTCGTTGATGAATTGGGCGGCTTCTTCAGCCGTAAGTTTGTTAAGTGGCTTCATTTGATAATTCAATCCAAGTCGCGCAATAGCCGCACATCTTGTGGCTCGTAAAATTTGATTTTGCCGTCGGGCCGCTGCAGTTGCAACCGGCCACACGCGTCCACGCCGGCGAAGGCCCCGGTCACCTGGGCGCCATCGAGATCGAGTCGCACTGCACGGGGCAAATGCCAGAGGGCGTTCACGCGCGGCAGCAAGGTTTCCCCCCCCGCGTTTCGCACCTCCTGCCAGACCGCGTGCAGCGCAACCAGCACATGCCGGGCGAGTTCGTGCAATGACGGCACGGCGGAAACCAGGTCCGCGAGGCGCGCGACGTGACCTTTCAGACGACCGTCGCGGGCTTCTGGTTGATTGCACACGTTGATGCCAACCCCAACCACGGCGAGTCCGGGCTGAAATTGATCAATCAACAACCCCGCCAGCTTGCGGTCGCCCACAAGAATGTCATTCGGCCAGCGCAGACGGAGTTGTTTCGCGCCGTTCGCACGCAACGCGTCGCAAACCGCGACCCCGGCGGCCAGCGGCAGCATCCGCCAGGCGGGGGAATTCGTTTCCACCGGCACAACCGCCGACAGCCACAAGCCGCCCGCGTCCGAAACCCAAGCCCGTTGAAAGCGTCCGCGACCGGCGGTCTGCGTGTCAGCGCGCACCGCGTGCCAGACTGGCAGCTTGGCCGCAACCAGATTGGTCGAGGTAACTTCAGAGTTTTCGATCAAGGTCCACTCCTGGGCCCGCCGAACCTCACAGCCAACTTCGTTGACGCATCCCAGCATGGGGCTTAACCAATCAGAATGAGGACTTGCCCCTCTTCCACCGCCGCGCCAACGCTGGTCTTGATTTCAGCGACTTTCCCGCTCTTGGGCGCGAAAACGAACGTGTTCATCTTCATGGCTTCGAGCGTGACGAGGTGATCGCCTTCGCTCACTTCCTGCCCAACGGTCACCACGACAGCGGTAACCCGGCCCGCAAGCGGGCTGGGCACATCACCCGGACCAGCCGGGCCGGAGGACACCGCGGCCGCCGGAGCGGCAGGGGTAACGGGTGGGGTGGGGGCCGCCGCGGGTGGCGGAGTTGGCGCCGCAACTGCGGGCGCGCTGGGCACCGCACCCGGCGAACTGGTTTCATCCGGCACCTCGACAGTGACGTCGTAGGAATGGCCATCCACGGTTACGCGAAGTCTCTTGATCATGCAGTTTGGTACAAGGGGTTCAACGGACTTTATGGGACATGAAAATCTGCGTGCGGCCTTCCACCGCCCAGACGTTGAGATGCGGCACGACGGGCACCGTCACCTGTTGCACGGATACCAGCCGAAATGGACGGTCGAGAATGACCGACACCGCCGCGGCGATCACCGCCGCCATTTGTGGGGCGAGGGCGGTGGCTACGTTCTGTGCGCCCAGCGGAATGACCGCGATGGCGCCGCCGGCGTGCGCGGTGCGGGCGGCTTCGAGCAGGGAAACGGCTTTGCCCAGCGCCGATTGCACCTCGGTCTTGCGCGCCGGATCATCGAGCCGGGACAGGACCCGGTGAATTAGCACCAGCACCTTGCCGAGGTTGGCCTCGGTTGGCGTCAGATCGTCCGGCGGATTGGTTGGATTGCTCATGCCTTAGTTCAGTTAGCGCTTAGAGCGGAATGGTACCGTGCTTCTTTGGCGGACGCGTTTCACGTTTACTGAGCAGGTTGCGCAATGCCAGGGCCACCGCCGCGCGCGTCTCGGCTGGACTGATAACATCCGTGATCATTGCTTTTTTCGCCGCTTCGTAGGGCGAGCAGAATTTCTGGCGATACTCGGCCACCAGGCGGGCTTCTTCCTTCTTGGGATCGGCAGCGGCGGCAATCTCGCGCTTGTAGAGAATCTTCACTGCGCCGTCGGCACCCATGACCGCAATCTCCGCCGTCGGCCAGGCATAGACCGCATCCGCGCCCATGTCCGAACTGCACATGGCGAGATACGCGCCACCGTAAGCCTTGCGGAGAATTACCGTAATCTTCGGCACCGTGGCCGAAGCGTAGGCAAACAGCATCTTCGCACCGTGCCGGATGATGCCGCCCCGTTCCTGCGCCACGCCGGGCAGAAACCCCGGCACATCCACAAGATTCACAATCGGGATGTTAAACACGTTGCAGAACCGGATAAACCGCGCCGCCTTGTCCGACGCATCAATGTCCAATGTGCCTGCTTTCACTGCGGATTGGTTGGCGATGATGCCCACCACCACTCCCTGGATGCGCGCGAAGCAGATCACAATGTTCTTGGCGAATTCCTTCATCACCTCCAGGTAATCTCCCTTGTCCACCAGGCGCGCGATGACTTTGGTGACGTCCATCGGATTCTTTGCGTCGTCCGGCACCAGCTTGTTAAACTCCGGATCCGGGCTTAAATCCACCTGCGGCGTGGGCATGTGCGGCGGGTCCATCACGTTGTTCGCCGGCAAATAGGACAGCAGTTTCTTGACGATGCGTACGGCGTCGGCGTCGTTCTCGGCCACGAAATGGATGTTGCCGCTCACGCTGGCGTGCGCCATGGCGCTCCCGATTTCTTCCATCGTGCATTTCTGGCCGGTCACCGCCTGGATGACTTCCGGCCCGCAAATGAACATGTTCGCGCTGCCTTTCACCATGATGATGAAATCCATCAAGGCCGGCGAATACGCCGCGCCGCCCGCGCACGGACCGGCAACGACCGCGATCTGCGGCACGACGCCCGAAACGAGGACGTTGCGGAAAAACACCTGGCCGTAGCCGGAGAGCGAATCATCGCCTTCCTGAATCCGCGCCCCGCCGGAATCGTTGAAGCCGACAATCGGGCAGCCGGACTTCAAGGCGAAGTCCATCACGTCGCAAATCTTCTTCGCATGAATGCGCCCGAGCGCGCCGCCACCGACGGTAAAATCCTGGCTGAACGCCGCCACGGCGCGGCCCTCCACCAGCCCCGTCCCGGTCACCACGCCGTCACCTGGGAATGATTTCTTCTCCAGTCCGAAGTTGTGGCAATCGTGGTCGGCGTGCAGGCCGGATTCTTGAAACGTGCCGGCGAGGAATAATTCCTTCAGCCGGTCGCGCGCGGTCATGATGCCCTTCTTCCGCCGGGCTTCGAGCTTGTCTTCGCCGCCGCCCGCCCGGGCTTCGGCGCGTTTCTTTTCCAGTTCTTCCAGGAATGCTTTAGGTATGGCCATAAAAAAATTCTCGGTTTGTGGTAATCAGTGCGAACAGCTACAAGAACCGTTGTCCGGTTTCGGCATGCAGAATTCGGTCAGCAAGCCATGGGTAAATTTCGGATGCAGGAAGGCGACGAGCTTGCCGCCCGCGCCGTCGAAGGGTTTGTCGTGGATCAGCTTTACGCCCGCATCCGCCGCTTGTCTGAGCTGTCCCTGCACGTCGTCCGTGCCGAACGCGATGTGATGAATGCCACCCGCTGGATTCTTCTCCAGAAACTTCGCAATCGGGCTTTCGGGGTCGGTCGGCTCCAGCAACTCAAGATGCACCCCGCCGCAGTTGAAGAACGCCGTGCGGACTTTCTGCGAAGGCACTTCCTCGCGATGCTCGCACTTCAAACCCAGCGCTTTTTCATAATACGGCACGGCTTCATCGAGCGATTTTACCGCGATTCCCAAGTGGTCAATTTGTTTAATCATAGCGTCATCTTGCGTTCAGGGTTCTCCGCACCATCGGTCGCGCCGTGCGCGGCCAGCAAAACTTTAGCCGCCCGGACCACGGTTATCTCGCCGCGCAGTAATTGGTCCTTCAATTCTGGAAGTTTCGCCGTCACCCGCGGATCATGATCGAATTGGCGGCGTAGTTCGTCGTGAATCAAATCCCCAAGCCACTCCAGCGCCTGTTGCTGACGGCGCTTCGCGATGAAACCCTTTGGCTCCAGGGCGGCATAAAACTTCCCGATCCGCTCCCAGACTTCCGGCACGCCCTCGCCCGTGAGACCGGAAACGAGTGCGACTTCGGTTTTCCAGCCGGGCGTGGCGGGTTGCAGATAGTGTAGCGCGGCATCCTGATCCGCGCGGGCGTGTTCGGCACGCATCCGATTGTCGCCATCCGCCTTGTTGATTAAAACCAAATCGGCCATCTCGATGATGCCCTTCTTGATGCCTTGCAACTCGTCGCCCGCCCCTGGAAGCAGCAGCAACAGAAAGAAATCCACCATTGCGTGCAGCGTAATCTCGCTCTGCCCCACGCCGACACTCTCGACGAGAATCGTGTCAAAACCCGCCGCTTCGCAGAGCAACATCGTTTCGCGAGTGCGGCGAGCTACACCACCGAGATTGTCCCCGGACGGGGACGGACGAATGAACGCATTCGGCGAGACGCAGAGTTTTTCCATCCGCGTTTTGTCCCCAAGAATGCTGCCGCCGGAACGCGCGCTCGACGGATCAATCGTCAGCACCGCGAGCCGACAACCACCATCCACCAAATAACAACCGAACGTCTCGATGAACGTACTTTTGCCCACGCCCGGCACACCAGTAATGCCGATGCGTTTCGCTTTGCCTGTGTGCGGCAACAGCCGATTCAAAACTTCCTGTGCCTGCGCCTCGTGCAGTCGCGAATTGCTTTCGACCAACGTAATCGCCCGCGCGAGCACCGCGCGATCCCCAACCAGCACGCCCGCGACGTAATCGTCCACCGATAAACGGCGCGCATGGCGTGGAGTGGGATTGGGGGCGGATTTCATGCGAACGCGACTGTTGGAAAGTAGCACACGCCGCAACGAAACCCGGTGTTCAAACGCATCCACCAGCAACCGGAGCGGTGTCGATTGAGCTCGGCGACCACAGGGTTTGCGTAGGCGTGATGCGTTTGCATTCATCAAGCGAGTGCCTGATTCAACTGCGTCAAAATCTCCTTCGCCGCGTCCGGGATGAACGTGCCGGGACCGAACACCGCCGCCGCGCCGTTGGTTTTCAAGAAGTCATAGTCCGCCGGCGGAATTACCCCGCCGACCACGATCATGATGTCGTCACGGCCAATCTTCTTGAGTTCGTCGCGCAACTGGACCAGCAGCGTTTTGTGTCCGCCGGCGAGCGAACTGATGCCGACGATGTGCACGTCGTTTTCAGCCGCCATGCGGGCCGCTTCCTCGGGTTGCTGGAAGAGCGGGCCGATGTCCACGTCGAAGCCCAGATCCGCGTAGGCCGTCGCCACGACTTTCGCGCCGCGATCGTGACCGTCCTGGCCCATCTTCGCGATGAGAATGCGCGGGCGCCGGCCTTGCTTCTCGGCAAACCCGTCCGTCAGTT
>JADLHS010000030.1 GCA_020848635.1 Limisphaerales bacterium | reverse complement strand
TTGATCCGCCTGATATTTGGCCACAATCATCCGCTTGCGGCTGGCGGCAATCTCCGGGTCGCGGTCATAACCGGCGGCGAGCGCCTTCTGGTGCAACGCCTCCACGCAAATCAACTCCTCCAGCACCACCTGTCTCACTTTCGGATCTGCGCATTGGTCGGCGGACAACCGTCCGCGGCGCGTCAATTCCTCCTGGAAGACCGCACGGGTGATGACCTGTCCACCCACTTCGGCCACCGCGTCGGCAGGCAGGGGTTTGAGAGCCGCAGGTTTGCTGCAAGCTGGGAGCCACGACAACAAGCCCACGAGGCCAAGGAGCGGGAGTTTGGTTTTCATGGAGCAGCTTTGGGTTTGGAACGCCATGCACACCGCTCCGGGCGACCAAAGGAAGGATGACGACACCACCCGATCACGACGAATTTAGTTCTGCACCAACCCGGTTCGATCTGGTTTCGTCGCATTGCCGAGAACGTAAACCGTCTTTTCGAATGGCGGCCCGACCACTCGGTGGCCTCCGAGGGTATCAACGTCCCTCGAACCCTTTTCCAATAAGTCGGATTATGAACCCCAAGCCGGATTTGCCTAGCGGGCGAAAGTTTGGATTACTCGACGTTTGTTTGGATTCAGGCCCTGATCAGACCAGAAAACGGGCGGGACAATGGGGATGCCGTCCGCGTCTGAAAAAGACGAGAAGCCAAGGGATTGATTCAATTGCCGAACGGGGGTGAGCCTGCGGTTTGGAAATGGGTCGGGTGAGCACGGACTGGCAGGCCCAACCTTCAGAGCGCTTGGGACGCTGGTGGCGGATGGGTCTGCATCGTCTCGCGCCACAGCTTCGGGCAAAGCCCGGTCGCGTTTTTGAACGCGATCCGGAATCGGTTCTCGCTGGCGTAGCCGACGGTGGAAGCCACTTTGGCCACCGTGCTCGCGGGATCGGCGAGCAGCGCCTTGGCCTTCTCCAGCCGCAACTCGGTGAGATGGGTCTTGAACGGCACTCCGACCGCGTGCGAAAACAGGGCCGACAGATACGCCGCATTCATGCCCAGTTCGCGAGCGTATCGTTGCAACGTGATCGGTTTCCCGTAGTCGAGTTCAATGCGCTCCAACAGGCCTCGGATAATCTGGTCAGCATGGGACGCCGGACCGGGGTGGCGGTGCGCCTGAAGCATCGGAGGCAGGTGGAGCTTGAGAATCTCGTGCAGCCGCGCCTGTTCCTTTTCCAGGGCCAGAACCGCTTGTCGGGCGCGCGTCAAATCGGCCTTTCGCAAATCACTCAGGCTGGCGATCAGCACGTGCTGCACGATCAGGCGCAACAATTTCGCGGCGCGGGCAAATTTAAGCCGGCTAAGCGCTCTTGCGTCCGTGCGAACAACGGCCGGCGGCCCCTTGCGGGCCCGACGTTTCCCCGCCGTCGCCTGATTGGGGACGCGGTTCAATGCCTGCAAATAGGCGATGCCCAGGGTTGCGCCGCGGATGCGAATGGGAAACCAGTAATTGCGAACGCCGAGGCGGCAGGTGAAGCGATGGCCGGCCCCGTCAGCGTTCAAGGTGCGGGTGAGCTGTCGGGGCCCGCAGCTCTGGCAATCTGTTAGCTGGGGGCCTCCGGTCAACTGGCAACAGACGGAACAGCCGGTCGGCAAGCTCCGGGGCTCCCACTCGCGCGCCGGCGGCGGGGCCCAGGAAACATGAAAATGGAGGCCGGTGACTTCGGCGAAGAGTTCGACCAGCAGTTGGTCGAGGTGAGTGCGGAATAGTTCCTGATATTTTATTTGCAGCAGCGGGTCTTGTGCTGGAACGGAGGGGGCGTTGGATGCAATGAACGTTGGGCGTGCCGAATTCCCCCGGCTGGAGGAACTGGCTTTGGTTGATGTCATCCGCCCGCGCATGGTGTCACTGGTTCTGGCCCAATTCACAACTGCAACCCGGCATTGCCCAACACCGTGATGCTAGCAAGGCGTCGAATTGCGCAAAGGAGAAAAATGGGATGTGATTCGCCGCGGCCAGTGGTGAAATTCTCGGCATCAGCTTCCGCTACGAGCCGCCCCCCCGCTGGCGAGTATGTGAATTTCAGAACCCATCCCCAATTGGCGAGGCGATCGTGCCAAGGGGTGTGATTAGAACCGGGTGAGGCTGTGGGCAGCGGAACGCTGCCTTTAGGCGGCAGGGGCTTGGCGACGACCGTCCGAGCTGCCGCCTGAAGGCGGCAATCCGACGTCAAGGTTGAAAGGACGCTTCCGCATTGCCCTCACCCGCTTCTGATCGCACCCCGTGCCAATGGCGACCGTTAAATGAACTTGAAACCCGGACGGCCCCGCAGAAGAATCTGTGCCGCAAATGAAGCCATCCCGAAAACTCCTAGTTGGCGCCCTGGCGCTGCTCTGCCTGCGCGCCGCCCTAAGCGCGGAAAACTGGCCGCACTGGCGAGGACCCAATTTCAACGGTTCGGCCGCCGAACAAAAACTCCCGGCTGACTTTTCCAAGACCAACCACGTACAGTGGGTCGCCGCCTTGCCCGGCCCCGCGGCCGCCACGCCAATCATCTGGGGCGATCACGTCTTCGTCAGTTCCACGGATTTGCGCACCAAAACGCTGCGGGCGCTGGCCTTGGATCGCCGCACGGGCAAGGAGCTTTGGAACCAGGAAATTGCACCCGGCTTCAAACAGGACGACCGCAGCAATCTGGCGTCGCCTTCGCCGGTGACGGACGGGGAATTGGTTTACTTTTTCTATGGCACCGGGGACCTCGTGGCGTTTGACTTCGCGGGACACAGGGTTTGGGCGCGCAATTTGCAAAAGGATTACGGATCGTTTGCCTTCAACTTCACATTTGGCAGCAGCCCCACGTTGTTCGACGAGCAGCTATTTGTCCAAGTCCTCCAACGCAACGTACCTGTCCACGGTCGGGGGCAGAAAGACGGCCCGAATGATTCCTACCTCCTGGCGCTGGCCCCGAAAACCGGCCAGGAAATCTGGAAGCACATCCGCCCGAGCGAAGCGCATGAAGAATCGCGCGAAGCCTACAGCACCCCGATCCCGTTTGCGCATGCCGGTCGCCGGGAGATTCTGGTCATTGGAGGCGATTGCATCACCGGCCATAGTCTCAAGGACGGCGCGGAATACTGGCGCTGGGGCAGTTGGAATCCCGACCGGATCACACACTGGCGGCTGGTGCCCTCGCCGGTGACGGGGGGCGACGCGGTGCTGGCTTGCGCGCCAAAGGGTTCGCCGGTGTTCGCGGTCAAGGCCGGCAGCCAGGGCTCCTTGGATGATTCGGGGTTGGCATGGACCAGTGCGGAACGTGAAGTTTCGAGCGATGTGGGGACGCCACTCTT
>JADLHS010000029.1 GCA_020848635.1 Limisphaerales bacterium | reverse complement strand
CGCCCGACCGGAGCAATGCGGTGACGTCATAAGTTTGGTACTGCACTCGCGTGTGATAATCGGTCCACTCCGGCGCGAGAATCTGATCGCCGACGCGCCGGCCATTCAGGTGGATCTCATATGCACCAAGCGCGCTGACATGGAGCGTCGCGCGACGGACGCGGGCTGACACGTCGAATTGCTTGCGCAGCATCGTTGCGGGTTGGGCGTCGTAGCGCTCCGCGTCCTTCGGAGTCTTGGGCGGAATGACGGGCGGCAGCTCGGCGCGGTCCCCGATCCAACGAGCCTGCCAATCCTTGGGCTCCAGCAACCCCATTTGCCAAAATGCCGGCTCGCTCCAGGCGGACGCGCGGCCAGCTTTGTCCCGTACGCGAACTTTCCAGAATGCGCGGGTGCCGGAGCGGAGCGGTTGACCGGCGTAGGCGAGTTGGATGGTTTGGTCCGAGTTGACCTGACCGGTATCCCACAAGTCGCCCTGGTCTTTGCGCAGGGCTTCGGACGAGCCGGCCACCAGAATTTGATACGCGGTCTGGACCTGCCCGCTCATCTTGGCGTCGAGGGTCCAGCTCAACCGGGGTTGGGGCGAATCAACCCCCAACGGGTTGACGAGATATTCACATCTCAGTCCTTGAACCTTTAAGTCGCGCGCCTGCCCGCAAACGGCGACGAGGCTCAGGACGAGGGACAGGGTGGTTTTCGCGATAGGGATTTTCATAAGCCGGTTGTGCCATGTTTCATTCCGCTCGGAAGCCAGCGCTTGCCTTCCTTCACCATCGTTAACCGGCAATGGTCGTCGAGCGCAAGAAAGTAAGAGCGGGGAAGTGCCAGTCGTATTGAACGCACCCCGCAGGCAAAGAACCCAGATACCAGAAGAACGTTTGGCAGCGTACGGCCTAAGCTGATCCCGACCGATGGCGATTCATTTTGCCAACCCGGCAGCCAGGCCTAGGGTTTCAACATGCAAAGCTGGCTGTCAGACCAAATCCGTTTCGACCCCGCCATTTGCCACGGCACACTGGTGGTGCACGGCACGCGGGTGCTGGTGGCCAACGTTGTCGGCGCGGTGGCCGCCCGACAATTCATTCCCAACATTCTGCAAGATTACCCCGCCCTCAAGGAACTGGACATCCGCGCGGGTCTGGAATTCGCCAGCCATCTGACGGCCATGGAAAGCGTCGAAGCCTGACCGGAGGCGAATGAAATTCTTCCTCGACGAGAATTTCCCACGTCCTGCCCTGACTCAACTGCAAGCTGCCGGGCACTCCGCGGTTCACGCCTTGGAAATCTTTCCGCCAGGCACGGCGGACGACGCTTTATTCGCCCATGCCCAGCAAAAACATGCCGTTTTCGTCACCACCGACCGGGATTTTTTCCACACGGTTCCGTTGACTTTCGCCCACGATCCAGGAGCGATGGTGGAGCGCGCGGGCTGGTCGCGCCAGCCGGGCAAGCAAGACCAAGTAGCGCGGGGCCTCTACTTCTTCAGTTCCCCATAGCCGCTCACCAGTGACAGCTTCTTGACTGCCAGTTCCACCGCCGTATGAACGCTTTCACGGAACTCGCCCTCGGAAACACTCCACTTCAAATTCGGATCGATCAATAAATCCAACAAACTCCAGCCCACCATTGATTGCACATCCTCCCAAACGTTCATTTTCCGCTGAAGATCGTAGAGCACCACCCGCATTCGAAGATTCTTAAGCCCGCCACCAAACTCAATACCGCCCTGCTCGATTTCGCAAGTCAGGACAAAATCCGGCACAACTCCCAGCGGTTCTTTGAGTTCCGCGGGTAATTCCATCTCCGCCGCCAAGCCGGTCACATCTACAGCGGAGGCGGTGCAGCGGTAGGCGTAGTAGCCTTTCTGGGCGAGGTGAAACTGGAGCTCCGGAGTTATGAAGGGTTCGAGTCTGCTCGCGGGTTTCGTCTTGTCAGTCTTCACCCTCACCGGCAGAACGCAGACGATGAATTTCGGGCGGGCGGGTTGATTCTCACCTGGCTGCGCTCCGGTATTTACCAAGATGGCACAGGACGGGGCGTACTTGGAGCTGGGATCATTGAGGTAGGGGTGATTGAGACTGGTCAGCCCTACAAGCGAATTCACACCCAAGCCGGCTGCAATCTCTTGCGCAAGGGCCTCTCGCGCCTCCGACTTGTTTTTCATGAGCGGCAGGATCAACGTGGAGATCATCCCTTGGATCCGGTAATCTTCCTTGATGTCGGTGAACTTGGCGTAGCTGCGGACGGCACCCGGCCTCACGTCCCCCCCACCGGCAGCACCTGTACAGACCACCGACACCTTGTTGATAGTGCCGCAG
Organism: Limisphaerales bacterium; assembly: GCA_020848635.1. Classification (GTDB taxonomy): domain Bacteria; phylum Verrucomicrobiota; class Verrucomicrobiia; order Limisphaerales; family JADLHS01; genus JADLHS01. The sequence continues at coordinate 4,600 of JADLHS010000029.1, read as the reverse complement.
CCCACAACTAGCAAGGGGAGCTGCAACACCAATGCTACGGGAATGAATCGTCGGACGAGTTTCATAAAGCATCACTATTCAGACGCGTACGAAAGTGTCAAGCCACCACAATACGCGCAAGGCTTTGATCCTCTTGAACCCAAAGGCCCAGCACCCATGTCTCATTCCGTGTGGATGTTAGCGCTATTGAACTGGCTCTGACACCGGCTTCGCGCCCCGGCCACCGTGGCCGGGGCCGATTTCCAGGGCCTGCAAAAACGCCTCATCGCGCACCATTTTGCCGCCCTCCCAGCGCTCTTTGCCCGTGAGGCGGATTTCAATGATTCCGTTGTGTGGCTCGAGGTCGTTGAAAACCAGGTCCACGACACGATTCGTCCCGCCCGCCGTGGCGCGCACATCGAAGCGCTCGACGAAGCGCCGGCCATTGAGGCAGATGTCAAAGCCGCCCGGGCGCGCAACCAGGCCGCGCAGCGCGGCGAACTTCAGGCGGGCGTGGTACTTCCCCGGCCCGACTGTCAGGTTGACCCAGAAATCGGTCGCATGTACGCCGTAGCGATACAACTCCGGATCGGCAGTGCCGCGAATCGGCTCGTCCGTCGCGTTAGTCCACCAACATTGCGCGACGGAATCCTTGCCACCGGCCAGGCGCGTGACGAACTCAGTCGCCGGACGCCACGAGTGCCCGCGGGAATCCCGCCAGTCCGTACGACCGGTGTAGCCGAAAATCATCCGCTGGGTTTCCGTGGGGCCCCGGCCACTCGGAAAATGATACACCCCGGTTGCCGCCGAGAATTGAATTCCGTCCAGGTAAATCCGCGCGCCAGTGGCATAAGGATTCTGCTCCCCGCGTGCGACGATCTTGAGTGTGTGCGAGCCGGCGGCAAGACCATTCCGGGAGTAAAGCACCTGCTGGCTGCGGGGCGTTGGATTCCAACCGTCAATGGGGACGAGTTGTTTTTCGCCATCCAGAAAAACATCCGCCAGTCCGCCCGACGGGTCCGCCCGCCCGATGAGCCGCACTTGATTGCCCTCGAACTGCGCGCTCATCGCTGCGCCGGCGCTTTCACTCACATGGAGCCGTTCGCCGAGCGCATCAGGGTCGGCTTCCTCGCGCCATGTCCCTTGGAAATCCAAGGCCGTGTCAGCAATCGCTCGCTGCGGATCCTTGCCCGCGACGACAATGCGTTTAGCTCCATCGTGGCGGATGCTCACCAGCGCGTCGCCATTCGGCAACTGCTTCATGGTGTAGCCGTTGGCTTTCATGTCGCGGCGCTTGCGCAGCGGGTGGTCGTCAGCTCGGATTTCGCTGGGCACGAACGCTAGCCGCAGCACTCCCACCGTTTCCTTCGGCGCACCAAATGTTGAGTATTCAATCCGTCCCGCGCCATAAACCACCGACGTCACGACAGCGGACGAGCGCATGATGTGGTTCTCCCGGCTCGCCCCCAGTTCCTCCGGCAGCCACGCCATCGCCGCCAGGAGGAAACGCAAGGGCATCGGGTGGGCGATGTTGAACCAACTGCCGTTGACGATCACCCCGCCGTCAAGGTTGTCCTCGGTCGGTCCGTTCGCGTGCCCGTCGTAGGTCTGCAGCACGACCTGGCGGAGCGCCAGCTCGCGGGCCCATGCGCTGTCGGCCTGGGCGGCGTATTGTGCAAAGGCCGGCGCCAAATCCAGCGGCGCGTACCAGAGCGAACGGCCGCAGCAGGAACTGGATTCAGGATAAGCCCACGCCCCACTGTAAACATCGCCGCCGGACTCCGGCGCCACGCTGGTGCGATTGAAGAACACGGAGAGAATATTCCGCGCGTCCGTCGGCCAGCTCGGGAAACGCGTCGGGTGATCAAGCAGGTAACGCGCGGCGTCCGGCGTGGTCAGGCAGTTCTGTACCGGATTGGCCCAATCCCAGAAGTAACGGCCCCAAGTATCATCCACCGCCCAGGCGGGCAGGAGTTTTTCGCACAGATAACGCTCGCCGGCCGCGCGGGCGGCGAGAAGTCGGGCGTGGTTGCCAGCAGGATTAACGCGCACCAACTCCTCGAGAAATCCCAGGATCATCGTGACGCCGCCCGTTTGCTTGTTGTCCTGCCACGGCGCGGCTTCGGGATTCGCGTAACGTGGCCAGGGATCGGCCGCGGGGTCCAGATTGCAATGCTCGACCAGCAGATTGCCCCAATGCTGCGCGGCCGCGAGCCAACGCCGATTGCCCGTCACCTGGTAAGCGCGCAGCAAGGCTTGTCCCGTGCAGGCGACGAGGTCGAGCTGAATCATCCCGTTCGGATCACTCCGGCCATACGGCTGGCCCTTGACCGGCACACTGATGAATACGCCGGGCCACGGATGCTCCGGCGGCGTGACGCACCAGTCCACGAGGAAATCCGCCATGTAGGTCAGGTGCGCAATGGCCGCTGGGTCGCCGGTGTAACGGTAGTAGTCCACAAAGCCGTTCAACACACTGGTGGCGCGCTGACCGATGTCACCGTTGTCCCAGTCCTTGAGCGGGGCCGGCGTGATCACGCCATTGGTATCAATCTTCCACGAACCATTGAAAACGTAATGCGGCCAGGCGGCCACCGCGTCGTTGGTCGTGGTCCACGGATACCGCTTCAACGTCTCCGCCGCGATGCGCACCCGCCAATCACACTGGCCGTTCAGCTCGCGATACCAGGGCGCGATGACGCCGTGCTCGTCCAGCACCGTTTCATGCCCGTAGTAACGGGGCTTGATGGTCGCGGCGGACAGCGATGTGATCGGGAGGAGCATTCCCACCACCAACACGAGTGCGCGCGAACGCGGCAGAAACATGGAGACTGACCGGCACATACTTTAAAGGAACATTAGGGACGCCACGTAGTTTGCCAAGAGGCATTTCTCAAGGAAGGAGAAAGCAACGGCGCGGAATTGCTTTCAGGGAAGCAATTCCACAAAAAACAAATTACCCGTGGTCTTGAGGCCGTCGCGAACGTATAGGCGACCATCGGCATAGGCCGGGTTGCACCAGTTGAAACCGCACACCTGCGCGCGTCCTAGTTCGCGGAAGCCGGCCGGATCGGCGGCCATCAGCAACAACTGCCCAACATCCGTGCAGACCAGAATACGGTTCCCCCAGCCAATAAATGCGGCGTGCGGCGTGTTGGGCGAGGAATTAAAATATCCTTCCTTCGACCACTTCAGCCGACCGGTCGCAATTTCCACACAGATCAAGTTCTTCGCGGGGCCAAGACCGTACAGATGACGGCCAACGACGATGGGGCTGGAGAAATTGATGGCAGCAGCTTTATTGGTCCACACCGATTCCACTTTCACCCCGGGGCCGTCCGCGGCCAGCTTCACGCCAAGCAATCCAGCTTGATACGATCCGGCCACCACCCAATCGTCGGCGATGACCGGGGTGCTGGCGTTGCGCCCGTAGGAAGTCTTGATTGGCACGCGCCAGAGCGGCTTGCCGTCCGCCAAGGTCAGGCCGACCAGGCCGGTCACGGTGAGGCAGACCGCCTGCCGCACGCCCGCCAGGGTCGCCAGCATGGGCGCGGCATAGGCGGCGAGGTCATCTTGAGATTTCCATAGCACCCGGCCTGTCCGCTTTTCAAAGCAAACGATGCCGGCGCCGTTGGTGCCACCGACGCACGCAATCACTCGTTCGCCATCCACAAGCGGCGCGGCGGTGTAACCGTGTTCGGCGGCGCCGGGAATTTTGCTATCCTCACCCAGAAACGCGGCCCCGAAATCCTTCCGAAAATTGACGCGCCAGACGCGCTGGCCATCGGCGAGCCGAAGGCATTGTAGTTCGCCCAAGCCGGACTGCGCGAAAACGAGATCGCCCTCCACCACGGGCGTACACCGCGGGCCGGGCGGCCCTTGGTCATCCCGAAACACTTCATCCACGTCCGCTCGCCAGAGTTCGCGGTGATCGGTGGCGTTGAGGGCGTGAAGGGTCTCCTGGCCCGCCTGGTTGTCGAAGTAAATGACTTTTCCACCCGCAACCACAGGAGAAGCGAAGCCTTCCCCGATTTTGATCCGCCAGATAGTCTTCGGCTCAATCGGTAGGGCGGTCGGCAGGCGGGCGCCAACGACCGGGTGGCCGGTGCGCAGCGGCCCGCGCCACTGCGGCCAGTCTTCGCCGCGCAAACCAGGCGCGGACAGAAACATAAGCGCAAACAGGAGAACCTGGTGGGATTTCATTTGGCAACCGTGCCCGCCACCGCCTCCACGCACTCAATCATCTCGCGGCGGAAGGCGCCGATCGTCGCGTCGTTGTTGCTGGCGTCAATCACGCTGCGACCCAAGCCGCGGGTCATTTCCTCCAGGCTTTGGTCAATCATGCCTGGCAGGCTGACTTCGAGCAGATGTTTGATCCGGTCGCCCGCGGCGTCGCTTGGCTTCACGCTGCTGACAGGGTCGATCAGTTTTCGCAACGCGGCGAGGATGCGGTAATCTTCGATGCCTTCGCGCACGGCTTCCCAGCGACGGCTGGTGACGGGCTTGGTGCGGCCCGGATAAACCAACTGGTATTCCAGGTCCACACGCCCCCAAGGATCGCCGCCGAGGTTGTAGCACCAGAAGCCGATGCCCGTGGCTTCGTGCCGAAATGCCAGCAGTG
>JADLHS010000028.1 GCA_020848635.1 Limisphaerales bacterium | reverse complement strand
AGAATCCACCCGTCAGCGGCGCCTTCAATGTCGCTGGTAACTGGCAAAACGCCGACGGCAACGGCGGCTATCCGGGCGCGGGCGATTTCGCGATCTTCCGGGATGGCGTCTACACGGTGACCTGCGACGGCGCCACAGCCGGCATGACCGAATTGATCGGCACTGTGACCTTCCAGTTGAACGGCGACTATTCGGCCGGCAGCTACATTCAAGGCGGGCATCCGGTGGTGCTGCAAGGCGGCGGAACGCTTGAGACCGGACCCTTCAGCAGCCTAGGGGACGGGAGCATACTGGTGAATGGTTCGGGTCTAACGATGGACAACTTCGATTTCGGCACGAGCAGCCTTCAATCTCGGATACTGGGGATCAATGGGGCGCGGATCACGTCGTCGGTTCAACTCAACGGATCGACCCATTCTCTGCCGCAGCCACGGCTGGAATCCGGCTCCGAATGGCACCACACCGGGGCGCTTATTGTGAACAAATGCTTCATCAGCGGCGGATCGCTTCTCGCGGCGGACGAACTATCGGTCCGCGCCGAACTCGACGCCGGCCGTATTCAGGCCGGTCTGCTCAAGGGTAGCGGGCACGCGATCAACGGTTCGACGGTCACCGCCGTCACGACGTCGCTGAGCGAATGGCTTCTGGAGGGCAGCGGCAATTCCATCAATGTGTCCGGCACGACCCTTCCGGGGTTGATCTACGCCGATATCAGCCTCAAGTCGGGAGCCACGTTTTCTGCCGGAGCGCTGGCTGACAATTCCTGGTATACGGTGGACGGCAGCGGTTCCCAGCTCACGGTCGCTGGCCTCATCACCTCCGACGGTCCCCAGAAAATAACCATCCAGAACCTCGGCCAGGGCAGCGCCGCATCCCTGAGCAGGGCTTTCGTGATTGTTCGCGATGCGGGATCGCTGTTTTCGTATTCCAACAAGGCCGAGGACTCCACGGTGCAAATTCTAAATGGCGGCCGCATCAACGGCGGTGACTTCGTTGGTCCGAGCGCTTCGACGAATTCAGCCGGAATCTCCGTCTCCGGAGCCGGGTCAGCTTTGGTGCTGTCGGGGGAACTGGACCTGGGCGTTTCTGGGGAGTCGTCGGTGACTGTGGACAGCGGCGGCAGGTTGGAGTCCGCCAAAAGCCGGCTTGATGGCGGCAAGGTGGGCGGATTTTCCAGTGGCTCAGTCTTCGGAGCGGATTCGTTCTGGCTCGCCAAGAACGGCATGGCCGTGGGCATCACCAAGGGAGTAGCCACCTTGAATCTGGGTGCCGGCGGGCGCGTGGAAGTTCGTGGCGCGACCACAGCCATGGACTTGGGTCTTGAGCCGGGCAGCGAGGGCAGGATGGATGTGGATGGGGGTTCGTTGCCAGTCCCGTCAGCTTTGGACACCCGGCTGACTGCGGAGACGGGAGTTGGGGTTGGCGGCAAGGGCTCGCTCAGCGTCCGGAGCCAGGGACGCATCCTTGCGTCGAAGCTCACCGTGGGGGTCAAAGCCGGATCCGACGGCTCGTTGGATGTCATCGGCCCGGGCACCAGTCTGGAAGTGGGAGACACCTTGGAGATCGGGCGGGCCGGGATTGGCCGGATGACGATCTTCTCCGGCGGCTTGGCCACCGCGTCCGACGTGCTGGTTGGGTCCAACCCCGGAACCAACCTGTTGCGGCTGACGGGCCCCGGTTCGATGCTGACAGTTTCCAAAGCCTTGCGAGTGGGACGCGACGGAATCGGTCAACTGAGCGTCGAACAAGGCGGCCAGGTGATCCTGACGGGCACCTACGCTGAGCCGGATGTAACTGGAGCGGGTCTGTGCGGCGTGGGAGCGAACGGAGGAGCGACGGGCTACGTTTCGGTGAAAGGACCGGGATCGGCCCTGCTCGGGCTCAACGGCTTTCTGAATCTTGGACTCACCGGCAGCGGCAATCTGACCGTGACCAATGGCGGAGAGGTCCATTTCGCCGCCATCAGCATTGTCGGCGGTCAAAACCGCAGCAGCTCGGCCACCCTTTCGGGGGCTGGCTCGGTGGTGCGGGCGAGAGATTCTCTGGGGATCGGGCGCCCCTTTCCGGGGCCGGAGTCGGACGAAGTCACCGTGACCGCCGGTGGGTTGTTGGAGTCCAAGTCCACCCTCGGGGTGGGCAAGACAGGGATTCTGCGTTTGAACGGGGGATCGGCTGTGGCCGGCCAGTCCGGCGAAGCGCCAATCCCCGGAACCCTATTGGTGGCCAATTTCGGGCGGTTCTTTCTTGGCGGACGGCTGATTGGCTCGGTTGTGGTGCGACAAGGCGGAACATTCCTCCCCGGCTTTTCGCCGGGGAAAGCCACGATCGAGGGCGATTTAACTTTGGCCGTAGGCACCGCCTTGGAGATGGAACTGGGCGGCCCCGGAGCCGGTGAAGGGTTCGACCAGATCGAAGCCACCGGCACCGTGACGCTGGCCGGTCATTTGGACATTGTCTTCCGCGACGGCTTTGCGCCGACCAATGGGCAGGTCTTCGGCCTGGTGAAAGGCGCCTCGATCCTTGGTGGTTTCTCGGAAGTTGCCGTGCATGGGTTGGCGCCCGGATTTACCTACTCGCTTGCGAACACCGGTGGCAACACGCTCAGCCTCACCGCCACCAGCGTCGGGGTGGCCATCACGCAGCCGGAACTGAGCATCACCCGCGCCGCGGGGGGCAGTGTGATTCTCGCCTGGCCCGCTTACATCACGGGCTGGACTCTGCAACAGGCCACGGGGCTCGACTCATCCACCTGGCTGCCGCTCCCGGCGCCGGGCAACACCGTGACCGTTCCGACTTCGTTTGACGCCGGGTTTTTCCGACTCAGCAAGGCACCCTGAAACGCCGCGACAGCCCGACGAGGCCCCCCGGAGTTCTCCGGATCGGCTGAGCGGCTCCGGAGACGCTCAGCCGACCCAGGAAATCATGGCTGCTGAAAAGAGATCGCGTCGAGCAGGACCGATGTGATCGGGGTGAGTGAGTTATTGATAATCCGGATTTCGTAGATCCGCGCCGGCACCAGCGCCGGGGCCAGCGGAATCCGCAGGCGGCGCCACGTCGCATCAAGGGTGGGCAGCGCCACGGTCTGCGAGGTCGCCGCCGTCCCGCCGCCATCAAAACCAGTGAACAAAACTGCCAGGTGGCTGGCCGGTGACGCCGTCCCCGACCGGATGGCGAATTCCAAAACGCCATCCAGCGGCCGGGGAAAACGATGGGGCGCAAAGAACTGGATGCCGCTGAACGCCGTGAAGTTCGAAATCTGAAGACTGGCGGCCCCTTGAAAAGCGCTGCCGGTATAGGTGGGATTGACCACCAGCCCGCCATAGAGGCTCATGGCCCATTGCCCCCCGAGCACATTGCTCAGACTATCCGTGTAAACCGGGGGCAGAATCCAGACGGGCGCGGGGGCGAGGTCGGGAAAGGCGGCGAACTGCGCGTTGGCGGTGAAGCGGTCATTTGGTTGCATGGCAGCGATCGCGGGGAAATCCACGACTTCCCCAAACCGACTGGTGACCCGAACACTCAGCGGGAACGCCAGGGCGCCGCCGCCGTTGTAAACGAAACTATTGTAAACCGTGCGCGGCAGTTCGATCCAGTTGGCGCTGCCGGCGGATTTGATTTCCAGTTTGCCGAGGCCCGCGCGGTGATTGTAGGGGCGAAGTTCAAGATAAAATCCGCCTGAATTCAGCACGACCACCATTTTGACATTGCCCACCACCGGGGCGGGCACGAGCCGGTAGGTGGCGGTGCCAAATCCCGCCGCATCCGTGAAGAGCGCGGCAAAGGCCGGATTTCCAATGTCGAAGTAGGTGCGGCCTGCGTCACAGGTGCCCGGGGGCGGGAGATCGTCCAGATCGCCCACCATGACGGTGGTGGTGCCCGCGGGACCAGTGAACTCGTAACACTCCCCGGCGGCGGCGGCGTTCGCGCCCCCGCGATGGTAGAAGGCGGGACACGGCGCGCAGATGTAACCGTCCCGATACAGTTGGGGCATGTCGTCCGCCACCAGGCCAAAGCCGGCGGCGCCCGCGTGCGGATCCGCCAAATAGCTCGCCAGCGTGGCGAGTTCGAGCGGGGTGGCCGGCTGCACGCCGCGCAGAAAAATCGGCGACGGCAGTGGCGGCCGCAGCGCGCGGACGAGCGATCCGGCGGCGTCCGGAAAGGCAAAATCGCGGTGCGCCCAACTGGGGCTGGCCAGCGTCGCGTTGGTTTCGACGCGGACCTCGCCCGCGCCGGGAAACGAACCCGCCAAATGCCATCCGTTCGTAACGGTGGGCGCGATGAAGCTCGCGGCGTCGAGGGGGGCAAAGCGATAGGTCGCTTGCGCGGCAAATCCGTCAAGCCGCAGCGCGAGGGGCCCGCCGGTGCCGACCACCAGCACCCCGGTGGCCGTCCAGGCGCTGCCGTTGGTGGAGGATTCAACCTGATACGTGAGGCCGGCGGGCAGCGTCACATTCAAAATCGGCGTTGGCCGAAGCGCCACCGTGCCGCCCATGGTTGCCGGCAACACCGCGAGCATTCCCGCCGCCACCGCGGAATGGATCAAGCTTCTGAAATGCATAACCGCCGTACGCTACCGTTCCAACTACTGATGGCAAGCGGGAACTCATCGGCTCAACCCCCCGCCTCCGCCGGCGCTTTCCAGTCCACCATGGTAGCGGCCTGGCATCCGTGCCGGCCGTAGCGCCGTGGCTTCCCGCCCGGCGGCGAGGCCCCGGCGTGGTCAGGGGCGAGGGAACTTTCGGGCGTCCGTCAGTACTCGCCGCGTTCCTTCCGGGCGGCAAGGATGCGCGCCCTCTCCGTCAGGCCGGGAGGCCTGACGCTACAGAGACCGCCCTTGCCAGTCACACGGTCACCCCCCGGTTCACCTCCACGCTTGGTTTTTCCCCGCCGCCGCTTAACCTCTGGTCCAACTCATGGCCGTTGAATCCAAACCGCTCTTCCACCCCGAGGTCCTCCGCCAGTCCGTGCGTTCCTTCCAACTGCCGGCGCGCGTTGCGGAGTTCCAACCCCGGCTTCAGCATTGGGCCGCGTTGATCGCCTCGGGCCGCGCCGATGATTTCAAGGAAACCGATCTGCTCCCGGATTTCCTCACGGACATCTTTTGCAATCTACTTGGCTACACGCGGCCCGCGGGACCGGGCGATACGTTCACGCTCTCCCGGGAAAAGCACGTCGAGGTGGACGGCAAATTTGCCGATGCCGTGCTGGGCCGGTTCCAGAAGGACCGGGAACAATTCATCGTGGCGCTCGAAGGCAAGGGTCCGCGCGATCCGCTCGACCGCCCGTTTGCCGGCCGGCGCATGTCCGCCGTGGATCAGGCGTACCGTTACGCGATCAATCTGCCGTGCGATTGGATTCTCGTGACCTCGATACGGGAAACGCGCCTGTACCACAAGGGCTCGAACCAGCACGCCTACGAACGTTTCGAGACCGTCCGCCTGGCCAGCGAGCCCGCGTTGCTCAAACGCTTTGTCTTCCTGCTCGGCGCCGAGCGGGTTGTGCCGGAAAAACGCGACGGCCATCTCTATGAACTGCTGAAAGTTTCCGAGTCCGTCGGACGCGAGTTGACCAACCAGTTCTACGCCCGCTATGCGGACATCCGCCAGAAAGTGCTGCTGCGCCTGTGCCGCGCAAACGCCACGGTGGCCCCGCCCGAAATCCTCCGCGGCACCCAGAAGCTCCTGGACCGCGTTCTGTTTTGCGCCTTTTGCGAAGATCGCGGGCTGCTGCCGGCGGAGACGCTCAAGCAGGCGTTCACGCATCACGACCCCTACAATCCGAAACCGATCTGGGAAAATTTCCGCGGCCTCTTTCGCGCCGTTGATACCGGCAACGCCGGCCTCAACATCCCCGCGTACAACGGCGGTCTGTTTGCCGCCGATCCCGGCCTGGACGCCCTCGCCGTGCCCGACGAGGTCTGCGCGCATTTCAAGGACTTGGGCGAGTACGATTACCGGCCCGCGCGTGAAGTGGCGGAGGAGGACACGGACACCGAAGTCCGCTCGCTGATTGACGTGGACATCCTCGGCCACATCTTCGAGCAATCCATCACCGATCTCGAACGGTTGCGGCAGGGCCTCGCAGCAAGCGGCCCCCTCACCCCGCCCGTCCCAATGAACCTTCCCCGGAGCGCGGACGGTCCCCGTCCGCAGCGGGTGGAATGCGAACGGGGCGTCGGATTTCCCCCTGCGCTTCCGACTGGCGAGGCGCTGCGAGCGGGGACCGCTCGCGGTCCGGACAGCGTGGCCGACAGGCCGGGTGAGGGGATGGCCACGACGCGCCGCAAAAAAGAAGGCGCGTTCTACACGCCGGCCTTCATCACCCGCTACAACGTGGAACAAGCCTTGGGCGCGGTCGTGCGCGTCCGCTTCGAGGCGTTGCGCCAGCAGCATGAAACGGAAGCCGCCGGCACCGCCCGCAAGGCGTTGGCCGATCCCAACGCCTACGACCTGGCCGCGCTGAACGAGCCGCAGCGCAAGGCGCTCATCCGGTTCTGGGAAGCGTGGCAGGAGGAATTGAAGTCGCTACGCATTCTCGATCCCGCGTGCGGCAGCGGCGCGTTTCTGATCGAGGCGTTTGACCAGCTCCACGCGCTGTATGAAATCTCCAACGCGCGGCTCGAGGAATTGCGCGGGCAGCGCACGCTGTTCGATTTGGATCGGCAGATTCTCCAGCACAACCTCTACGGCGTGGACCTGAACGCGGAGGCCATCCAGATTTGCCAGCTCAGTCTGTGGATCAAGACCGCCGCGCGCGGCAAACAACTTACCAGCCTCGACCACACCATCCGCGAGGGGAACAGCGTCGTCAGCGATCCGGCGGTGCATCCCAAAGCCTTCAACTGGCCGACAGCCTTTCCCGAAGTGTTCGCCCAGGGCGGCTTCGATGTGGTGGTGGGCAATCCGCCGTATGTGCGGCAGGAACTGCTCACGCCCTTCAAGCCGTGGTTGGAAGCAAACTACGAAACCTTCCACGGCAAGGCGGACCTGTATGTCTATTTCTACGAACTCGGCGTGCGGGTGCTCAAACCGGGCGGACTCCTTTCCTTCATTGTGACCAACAAATGGATGAAGGCGGGCTACGGCGAACCGCTCCGCCGTTTCTTCAGCGAAAAGGCGTGGGT